>NZ_RHJJ01000005.1:0-255695 GCF_004212225.1 Escherichia sp. E14V7 | reverse complement strand
GGAGTGGCAGCCCCAGGGTTGATAGAAATATCGTCCTGGGGCTTCATCTTTCCAGACCTCAGAGTAAACCTGAAACCGGAAAGCTTCAGGCACCCGCCGTTATCTTACCCTTCCTTAGCAAAATAGCTGTTTATTTATACAGTTAATCCTGTTTCGGACTTCTCACTCCCCATTTGATCAACCGAAGCTGAACCCGTTTTTTTCTGCATGCCTCAATCGTCAAAATTCTTCGCCGCCAGCCAGCTATGACGCAACTGGTCACATTGCAAAAGTAGCCAAATTGCTTCAGTCACAATCAGTTCACCATCACCAAAGAAAGAAACATTCCAGAACTTCCGCATCTCGCCCAGCCGCTCCGACTTCTATACTGAATAGAAAACGCCAACATAAGAGAAACCTATGCCATTACCCGATTTTCATGTTTCTGAACCTTTTACCCTCGGTATTGAACTGGAAATGCAGGTGGTTAATCCGCCGGGCTATGACTTAAGCCAGGACTCTTCAATGCTGATTGACGCGGTTAAAAATAAGATCACGGCCGGAGAGGTAAAGCACGATATCACCGAAAGTATGCTGGAGCTGGCGACGGATGTTTGCCGTGATATCAACCAGGCTGCCGGGCAATTTTCAGCGATGCAGAAAGTCGTATTGCAGGCAGCCGCAGACCATCATCTGGAAATTTGCGGCGGTGGCACGCACCCGTTTCAGAAATGGCAGCGTCAGGAGGTATGCGATAACGAACGCTATCAACGAACGCTGGAAAACTTTGGCTATCTCATCCAGCAGGCGACCGTTTTTGGTCAGCATGTCCATGTTGGCTGCGCCAGTGGCGATGACGCCATTTATTTGCTGCACGGCCTGTCACGGTTTGTGCCACACTTCATCGCCCTTTCCGCCGCGTCGCCATATATGCAGGGAACGGATACGCGTTTTGCCTCCTCACGGCCCAATATTTTTTCCGCCTTTCCCGATAATGGCCCGATGCCGTGGGTCAGTAACTGGCAACAATTTGAAGCCCTGTTTCGCTGCCTGAGTTACACCACGATGATCGACAGCATTAAAGATCTGCACTGGGATATTCGCCCCAGTCCTCATTTTGGCACGGTGGAGGTTCGGGTGATGGATACCCCGTTAACCCTTAGCCACGCGGTAAATATGGCGGGATTAATTCAGGCCACCGCCCACTGGTTACTGACGGAACGCTCGTTTAAACATCAGGAGAAAGATTACCTGCTGTATAAATTCAACCGTTTCCAGGCCTGTCGCTATGGGCTGGAAGGCGTCATTACCGATCCGCACACTGGCGATCGTCGACCGCTAACGGAAGACACCTTGCGATTACTGGAAAAAATCGCCCCTTCTGCACATAAAATTGGCGCATCGAGCGCAATTGAAGCACTGCATCGCCAGGTCGTCAGCGGTCTGAATGAAGCGCAGCTGATGCGCGATTTCGTCGCCGATGGCGGCTCGCTGATTGGGCTGGTGAAAAAGCATTGTGAGATCTGGGCCGGTGACTAAGTCGGGAATTGCCTTACAGAAGAATATCCCTGACAATGGTGTTTTAACTTACATTTAACAATGTTATGAAACACCCTTTAGAAACCTTGACCACCGCAGCAGGCATCTTGCTGATGGCTTTCCTCTCTTGCCTGCTGCTGCCCGCCCCCGCACTGGGGCTGACGCTGGCACAAAAACTGGTGACCACGTTCCATTTGATGGATCTTAGCCAGCTTTACACTTTATTGTTTTGCCTGTGGTTTTTAGTGCTGGGCGCTATTGAGTATTTTGTTCTGCGCTTTATCTGGCGACGCTGGTTCTCGCTGGCGGATTAAACGTCGATTATCGCCGTACTTCGCGGCATACTTTGCTTATTCTCCTTCGCCTAAAGGAACGTTTATGGATAAGCAATCACTGCACGAAACGGCGAAACGCCTGGCCCTTGAGTTACCCTTTGTCGAGCTTTGCTGGCCTTTTGGCCCGGAGTTCGATGTGTTTAAAATTGGCGGCAAGATTTTTATATTGTCGTCAGAACTGCGCGGCGTCCCCTTTATCAATCTGAAGTCCGATCCACAAAAATCCCTGTTAAATCAGCAAATATACCCAAGCATTAAGCCAGGGTATCACATGAATAAAAAGCACTGGATTTCGGTGTATCCCGGCGAAGAAATCTCCGAAGCGTTACTTTGCGATCTGATCAACGATTCGTGGAATCTGGTGGTTGATGGCTTAGCTAAACGCGATCAAAAAAGGCTGCGCCCTGGCTAAAGTGGAAATCTATAGCGCATTTTTCTCGCTTACCATTTCTCGTTGAACCTTGTAATCTGCTGGCACGCAAAATTACTTACACATGGAGTCTTTATGGATATCATTTCTGTCGCCTTAAAGCGTCATTCCACTAAGGCATTTGATGCCAGCAAAAAACTTACCCCGGAACAGGCCGAGCAGATTAAAACCCTGCTGCAATACAGCCCATCCAGCACCAACTCCCAGCCGTGGCATTTTATTGTTGCCAGCACGGAAGAAGGTAAAGCGCGTGTTGCCAAATCCGCTGCCGGTAATTACGTGTTCAACGAGCGTAAAATGCTTGATGCCTCGCACGTCGTGGTGTTCTGTGCAAAAACTGCGATGGACGATGCCTGGCTGAAGCTGGTTGTTGACCAGGAAGATGCCGATGGCCGCTTTGCCACGCCGGAAGCGAAAGCCGCGAACGATAAAGGTCGCAAGTTCTTCGCCGATATGCACCGTAAAGATCTGCATGATGATGCAGAGTGGATGGCAAAACAGGTTTATCTCAACGTCGGTAACTTCCTGCTCGGCGTTGCAGCGCTGGGTCTGGACGCGGTACCCATCGAAGGTTTTGACGCCGCCATCCTCGATGAAGAATTTGGTCTGAAAGAGAAAGGCTATACCAGTCTGGTGGTTGTTCCTGTAGGTCATCACAGCGTTGAAGATTTTAACGCGACGCTGCCGAAATCTCGTCTGCCGCAAAGTATCACCTTAACCGAAGTGTAATTATCCTGACAGCCGGGACCCTATCCCGGCTCAGATTGCTGACAAAGTGCGCTTTGTTTATGCCGGATGCGGCGTGACCGCCTTATCCTGCCTACAAGTTCGTGCCAATTCATTCAAGGTAGGCATGATAAGCGTAGCGCATCAGGCAATTTTATATTTGCCATCAGCCCTCGCAGGAAATTCTCCCATCAGATTCTCCTGATTTGCATAACCCTGTTTCTGCCGTCATCATAGGCCGCTGTTGTATAAAGGAGACGTTATGCAGGATTTAATATCCCAGGTTGAAGATTTAGCGGGTATTGAGTTTGATCACACCACCTCGATGGTAATGATTTTCGGTATTATTTTTCTGACCGCCGTTGTAGTGCATATTATTTTGCACTGGGTGGTACTACGTACCTTCGAAAAACGTGCCATCGCCAGCTCACGGCTGTGGCTGCAAATCATTACCCAGAATAAACTCTTCCACCGTTTAGCTTTTACCCTGCAGGGGATTATCGTCAATATTCAGGCGGTATTCTGGCTGCAAAAAGGCACCGAAGCGGCTGATATTCTGACCACCTGCGCGCAGTTGTGGATCATGATGTATGCGCTGCTTTCTGTCTTCTCTCTGCTGGATGTTATTTTGAATCTGGCACAGAAATTCCCGGCGGCAAAACAGTTGCCGTTAAAAGGGATATTTCAGGGGATTAAACTGATCGGCGCGATTCTGGTCGGCATTTTGATGATCTCACTGCTGATTGGTCAGTCGCCAGCAATTCTGATCAGTGGTCTTGGCGCGATGGCCGCCGTGCTGATGTTGGTGTTTAAAGATCCGATTCTTGGTCTGGTTGCAGGTATTCAGCTTTCCGCAAACGATATGCTGAAACTGGGCGACTGGCTGGAAATGCCAAAATACGGCGCGGATGGCGCGGTGATCGATATCGGCTTAACCACCGTCAAAGTGCGCAACTGGGACAATACTATTACCACTATTCCCACCTGGTCGCTGGTATCTGACTCCTTTAAAAACTGGAGCGGGATGTCAGCCTCTGGCGGGCGGCGTATTAAGCGCAGTATCAGTATTGATGTCACCAGTATTCGTTTTCTTGATGAAACTGAAATGCAGCGGCTGAATAAAGCGCATCTGTTAAAGCCTTATTTAACCAGTCGCCATCAGGAAATTAATGAGTGGAACCGCCTGCAAGGTTCTACGGAGTCAGTATTAAACCTGCGCCGAATGACCAATGTTGGAACCTTTCGTGCCTATCTGAATGAATATCTGCGCAATCATCCGCGGATTCGCAAAGATATGACCTTAATGGTACGCCAGTTAGCTCCGGGCGATAACGGTTTACCGCTTGAGATCTACGCATTTACTAATACCGTGGTGTGGCTGGAATATGAAAGCATTCAGGCTGATATATTCGACCACATATTTGCGATCGTCGAAGAGTTTGGTCTGCGACTTCATCAGTCGCCAACCAGCAATGATATTCGCTCCCTGGCAGAAGCATTTAAGCAGTAATTAAAAAACCGCTCTCATCGAATGGATGAGAGCGGCTTCAGATTGTTGTCATCGTGTTGTCGGATGCAGCGTGAATGCCTTATCCAACCTGCACTATTATTTCGCTTTCCGACGCAGCGTTTTAAACGCCACAAACAGGAATACAATCCACACCGGCAGCAGAATTGCCGACAAGCGCATATCATCCATCGTGCACATCAGCAGCAAAATCATGCCGAGGAAGGCAATGCAGAGATAGTTGCCGAACGGATAAAGCAGCGCCTTAAACTGTGTTTCACGCCCCTGACGTCGCATCGCTGCACGAAAACGCAGATGTGCCAGGCAGATCATAATCCAGTTCAACAGCAGCGTTGCCACCACCAGCGCCATCAGCAGACCAAACGCTTTTTGCGGCAGCAGATAGTTGATTAACACCACCAGCGAAGTGATCGCTCCGGAAAGCATCAGCGAGTTGATCGGCACGCCGCGATGGCTAACACGGGTAAGAAACTTCGGCGCATTCCCCTGCACAGAAAGACCAAACAGCATTCGGCTGTTAGAATAAACCCCGCTGTTGTACACCGATAATGATGCCACCAGAATAACGAAGTTCAGCGCAGAAGCCACCACGTTGCTGTCGAGATTATGGAAAATCATCACAAACGGGCTACTGTTGGATTTCACTTCCACCCACGGATAGAGTGCCAGTAAAACCACCAGTGAACCGATATAAAACAGCAGGATGCGATACACCACCTGATTCACTGCTTTAGGGATGCTTTTTTCCGGATCGCGTGCTTCAGCGGCAGTAATCCCAATCAGCTCCAGACCGCCGAAGGAGAACATAATCACCGCCAGCGACAAAATCAGCCCATTCCAGCCGGTGGCAAAAAAACCACCGTAGCGCCAGAGGTTATCGATACTGGCTTTCTCGCCGCCGTGACCAGAAAACAGCAGCCACAGGCCAAAGCCGATCATACCGATAATCGCCAGCACTTTAATCAGCGCAAACCAGAACTCGGTTTCGCCATATAAGCGCACGTTCACCAGGTTAACGGCGTTGATGATAATAAAGAAGGCGGCAGCCCAAATCCACGTTGGAACATCCGGGAACCAGTACTGCATATAGATGCCCGCAGCGGTCAGCTCTGCCATTCCCACCAGCACGAACATCACCCAGTAGTTCCAGCCAGAGAGGAAGCCCGCAAACGGTCCCCAGTATTTATAGGCAAAGTGGGCAAATGAACCGGATACCGGCTCTTCGACCACCATCTCGCCGAGCTGGCGCATAATCAGGAAAGCGATGATCCCGGCGACGCCGTAGCCCAGCAATACAGCCGGACCCGCCATCTGAATCGCCGGGCCAATGCCAAGAAACAGACCAGTACCAATTGCGCCACCCAGCGCAATCAGTTGAATATGACGGTTATGTAATCCGCGATGAAGCGTCGGCTCTTGATTCGACGCAGTATCTTCCGATACGGTTGACGCGTTTTTCACGCCTTTCCCCTGTGTGTCTTTTTTGTTGAGGGGCACCTTTTAACATTTAGTGCCCATCGTCGCAAGACACAATCCACACGGTTAAACGGGGTATCCTGCTTTTATTTCCGTACCCGACGTCGGTGCAGCCACATCAGCTTATACGCTGCCGGGATAATAAACAGCGACAGCAAAGGTGCGGTGATCATGCCGCCAATCATCGGCGCGGCGATGCGACTCATCACCTCTGAACCTGCTCCCGTTCCCCACAGAATCGGCAGCAGACCAGCGATAATCACCGCCACCGTCATCGCTTTCGGGCGCACGCGCAGGACCGCGCCGTGATATAACGCCTCATCCAGCTTCTGCTCGCTGAATGTTTGCGGATTATTCAACGACGGCTCGGCCTCTATGGCGTGACGTAAATACATCAGCATCACCACGCCAAATTCGGCGGCGACCCCGGCAAGGGCGATAAATCCAGTACCCGTTGCCACGGAAAGATGAAAGCCCATCCACCACAGCAACCAGATGCCGCCCACCAGTGCAAACGGTACGCTGCTGATAATCAGCAACGCTTCGCCCACGCGACGGAACGCCAGGTACAACAGCACGAAGATGATCATCAGCGTCATCGGCACCATGAGTTTCAGCTTATGGTTGGCGCGCTCCAGCAACTCGAACTGCCCGGAAAACGCCACGCTGGTGCCTGGTTTCAACTGCACTTTCTCAGCAATCGCTTTTTGCAGATCGTGAACCACCGACACCATGTCACGATCGCGGGCATCGATATAAATCCAGCTCGTCGGGCGCGCATTCTCGGTTTTCAGCATCGACGGTCCGGTAGAGACTTTAACGTCGGCTACGTCTGCCAGGGTAATTTGCTGCTTCATCGGCGTCAGGATCGGTAGCTGGCGCAGCGCCTGCGGACTATCGCGCCAGCTTTGCGGATAACGCAGATTAATTGGATAACGGGCAATCCCTTCCACCGTTTCGCCAACCATCGCCCCGCCCACCGCAGAGGTCACAAACAACTGCACATCCGCCACCGTCATACCGTAACGCGCGGCTTTTTCACGGTTAATCTCAACGTTGATATAGCGCCCACCTTCCAGACGCTCGGCAAGGGCAGAAGCCACGCCTGGCACCGTTCGCGCCACGTCTTCAATTTGCTCTGCCATCGCGTCGATATCCGCCAGCACAGTGCCGGAAACTTTAATGCCGATGGGGCTTTTAATGCCAGTTGAGAGCATATCGATACGGTTACGAATTGGCGGCACCCACAGATTCGCCAGCCCCGGCAGACGCACGGTGTTATCCAGCTCTTCGATGATTTTGTCCATCGTCATGCCAGGCCGCCACTGATCCTGCGGCTTAAGCTGGATGGTCGTTTCTACCATCTCCAGTGGAGCAGAATCGGTGGCGGTTTCCGCTTTCCCGGTTTTGCCAAATACCCGCGCCACTTCAGGTACGCTCATAATTAGCTTGTCGGTTTTTTGCAGCATACTCGCCGCCTCTGCTGCGGAAATCCCCGGCAGCGTCGATGGCATATACAACAAGTCGCCTTCATTGATCTGCGGTAAAAATTCCCCGCCAACTTTATTGAGCGGCCAGAGAACCGTCAGCACCGAAAGCGCCGCCACCAGCAGCGTGGTTTTCGGCCTGTGCAGTACTTTCAGCAACAGCGGATGATAAACACGAATCAAAAAGCGATTGAGCGGGTTACTGCTTTCTGGCGGAATTTTGCCACGGATCCAGTAACCCATCAGGATAGGGATCACTACGATCGCCAACAGAGCCGCACCCGCCATCGCATAGGTTTTAGTGAACGCCAGCGGGCCAAACAGACGCCCTTCCTGCCCTTCCAGGGTGAAGATCGGGATAAACGACAGCGTGATAATCAGCAGACTGATAAACAGCGCCGGACCCACTTCAACAGACGCATCGGTGATCACCTGCCAGCGCGTTTTATTATCCAGCGTGGCGTCAGGATGCTGGTGCTGCCACTCTTCCAGCCGTTTATGCGCATTCTCGATCATGACGATAGCAGCATCGACCATCGCCCCGACGGCAATCGCAATGCCGCCCAGCGACATAATATTGGCGTTCAGTCCCTGGAAGTGCATGACAATAAAAGCAATACACAACCCCAGCGGCAACGAAATAATCGCCACCAGCGCCGAGCGCACATGCCAGAGAAACAGCGCGCAGACTACCGCCACCACAATAAACTCTTCCAGCAACTTGCCGCTGAGGTTGTCAATGGCGCGGTCAATGAGCTGACTGCGATCGTATGTTGTAACTATCTCCACGCCTTCCGGCAGACTGCTTTTCAGCGTTTCCAGTTTGTCCTTCACGGCGGCGATCACTTCACGGGCGTTTTTGCCGGAACGCAGGATCACCACCCCGCCCGCCACTTCGCCTTCGCCGTTCAGTTCGGCAATGCCCCGGCGCATCTCCGGGCCAACCTGGACCTTCGCAACATCACGCAGATAAACGGGCACGCCATTTTCACTGGCTTTTAAAACGATGTGATTAAAGTCGTCGAGCGTTTGCAGATAGCCGCTGGCGCGCACCATATATTCCGCTTCCGCCAGTTCGATCGACGAACCGCCCGCTTCCTGGTTTGAAACATCCAGCGCGCTTTTTACTTCGGCGAGACTGATGCCATACTGCGCCAGGCGCTGAGGATCGATAACCACCTGATACTCTTTCACCACACCGCCCACCGACGCCACTTCCGCAACGTCAGGGATGGTTTTTAGCTCATATTTGAGAAACCAGTCCTGCAATGAGCGTAAATCGGCCAGATCGTGCTTACCGCTGCGATCCACCAGTGCATATTCATAGATCCAGCCAACACCCGTGGCATCTGGCCCCAGCTCGGCGCTGACTCCCGCAGGCAGTTTACCCTGTACCTGGTTGAGGTACTCCAGCACCCGCGAGCGCGCCCAGTACGGATCGGTGCCATCTTCGAAAATGACATACACATAAGAGTCGCCAAACTGCGAGAAACCGCGCACAGTCTTCGCGCCAGGCACCGACAACATGGTGGTGGTTAGCGGATAAGTCACCTGATTTTCAACGATTTGCGGTGCCTGACCGGGATAGCTGGTTTTAATAATCACCTGCACATCGGAGAGATCCGGCAGCGCATCCACTGGCGTGTTAATGATAGTCCAGGTACCCCAGATACTTAGAAACAACGCGCCCATCAGCACCAGAAAACGGTTCGCCACCGAGCGACGAATAATCCATTCAATCATTGGTTATTCCCTCAATGCGCATGGGTAGCACTTTCAGAGCGCATCCGCTCCAGTGCGCCAGAAATATTGGCTTCGGAATCAATCAGGAACAGGCCGCTGGAAACCACCTTTTCACCTTCCGCCAGACCAGAGCGTAACGCGGTGACGCCTTGCGATGCCTGGAAAACAGCAACGCGTTTCGGTACAAAGCGCCCGTCGGCATCAACGGTAATCACCCGCTGTTCGCTGCCGGTATCAATCAGCGCTTGTGACGGAATGAGCAGCATCGGTTCGCTGGCGGTATTGAGTTGCAACCAGGCGTTCATGCCCGGTTTTAGCGCCTCGTCGGCGTTGTCGACTTCCAGACGCAGCTGCAGCGTGCGGGTCGCGGCATCCACGCCGGGTAGCAGCGTCCATTTGCGGATGGTGAGTGTTTTATCCGGTCGTGCCGGAACGGTGAGCGTAAACTGCGAGGCATCTTTCACCAGCCAGGCGATAGACTCCGGGATCGCAGCAGTGACCCACACCGGGTCCATACCCTGAATTTTCGCTACCACGTTATCTTTGGCGATATTCATTCCCGCGCGCAGATCAAACGCGGTGATCACGCCATCAATGGGTGCTTTGAGCGTAAAGCGAGTCTGGATTTTTTGCGTGGCGATCAGGCGGCGAATATCCACCTCCGGCATTCCCGCCAGTCGCAGCCGCTCAAGAATGCCTTCAGTCTGGGTCGCCGTACCGCCAGTTTCGCGCAGCAGTAAATACTCACTCTGCGCTTCCACCCAGTCAGGAATGGTCAGGTCGAGAAGCGGTGTGCCCTTTTGTACTTTATCGCCCACGGTAAGCGGATAAACCTTATCGATAAACCCGGCAGCGCGAGCCTGCACAATGGCATACTGATACTCGTTGTAACTGACATTCGCCGGGAAACTCTGGGCAAAAGTCAGCGGTCCGCGCGTGACGGTAGCCGTTTTCACCCCCAGATTCTGCGTCTGAGTCGGGTCAATGCGCACACCAGACGCAGAACTCTCTTCATCGGCATATTTCGGCACCAGATCCATATCCATAAACGGCGATTTACCTGGTTTATCGAACCGCGTATTGGGATACATCGGGTCGTACCAGAATAAGACTTTACGTTCTGCGGTCGGCGTTTTTTCTGCGGGCGGTTCAGCCTTTGCAAACCAGGTAAAACCTGCCGCAGAAATAATACCGCCCGCGATCATGCTACCGATAATAAGCGCGATTTTTTTCATCTCATTAAACCTGGGTTACTGGCTGACTTTAATATCCTGTAATAAAGAAAGGTTGCCCTGCTGGACAAAATTAAACGCCACTTTGTCGCCGGTTTTAATTTCACTCATTTTCGTCTGCGGGGTGATGGTAAAGCGCATGGTCATCTCCGGCCAGTTCACGGCAGCAATCGGATCGTGATGGATGGTGATTTTTTTGCTTTCCAGATCAACACCTTTTACCACGCCAGTGGCGCTAATAACCTGTGGTTGTGCTTCGCTCATGGTTTCATGATGATGTTCGTTAGCCTGGGCATTAAAGCCAATAACGGTAAACAGACTGAACATTGCGACTTGCAGTGCTTTTTTCATTTATTCTCTCCTGGAGTTAAAAATTACTACTGCCAACCGCCACCAAGTGCGGTATATAAAGAAATTTCGTTAACCTGACGGGCATAATTCAGGTCGAGTAAAGTTTGTCGGGTTGCAAATAAAGAACGCTCGGCATCCAGCACTTCCAGATAACTTACTGCGCCGTGCTGATATAATGCCCGCGCCCGTTGCAAAGTAATTTGCAGCGACGCCAGATAACGCTGCTGGGCGCTGATTTGATCATTCAGGCTTTGACGTAATGCCAGCGCATCTGCCACATCTTTAAAGGCGTTCTGGATTTTCTGTTCATAATTCACCACCGACTGCTGCTGGCGAATTTCGGCGATATCCAGATTGGCCTGGTTGCGTCCGGCATTAAAAATGGGGATCTCAATTTTAGGAATAAAATTCCACATCCCGCTGCTGGCGTTAAATAATGACGACAGATCGCTGCTGGCGGTTGATATTCCGCTGGTCAGGCTTATAGATGGGAAAAATGCCGCACGCGCAGCACCAATATTGGCATTAGCCGCCATTAACGCGTGTTCAGCTTCCATAATATCCGGGCGCTGCAATAAGATTTGCGACGACAAGCCCGCCGGTAATTTAACGCTTTGCAGGCTGTCGCTGTTTACTGTCTGCGCTTGCGGCAGCTTGCCGTAGCTTCCCAATAACAGTTGCAATGCATTATTCGCCTGCGCCAGTTCCCCCTGACGTTTAGCGATGTCGCTGCGGGTACTTTCTATCACTCCGCGAGCCTGTTCCAGCGCCAGAACATTGCTGCTACCGGTCAACAGTTGTTTTTCGACAAACGCATATGACTGCTGATAATTACGCAGCGTTTCTTCGGCTATTTGCAATTGCGCATACGCCAGCTGTTGATTGAAATAGCTTTGCGCGACATTAGAAACCAGCAGAATATGCACCGCGCGCTGAGCTTCCTCAGTGGCTAAATAATTTTGGCGCTCGGCTTCGCTCATGTTCTTTAAGCGCCCGAAAAAATCGAGATCAAAGCTGGCGTTAAGGCCAGTCGAGAACTCCCGCGTCGTGGCTGAATCGCCTTTAAGATTGCCGCTCCAGCTGCCGCTGCCCTCGCCATTGAGCTGTGGATAGCGGTCAGCATCGGTCAGACGATATTGCGCCCGCGCTTCCTGCACTTTCAGCGTCGCCATGCGCAAATCCCGGTTATTCACCAGCGCCTCGCTAATCAGCGTCTTCACCTGATTATCAACAAAAAAGGTGCGCCAGCCCGCGTTCTGGTAGTTATCCGCTGCGTTAACCAGGCCGTTCTGGCTGAGTGAGAACTGCTGCGGCACGGGCATTGCTGGACGCTGATAATCCGGTGCCAGTGAACAGCCAGTTAGCGCAAGGGCCACACAAAATGGCAGAAGTTTACAAGGAGACATAGGCTCATAATTTCTGGTAATTTTATGTCGCCAACTTTACTCGCCAGGCTCTGATTTTCCGGTGACAGGAAAATGACAAAATTGTCATTTTGCCAATAAGCGATTGCCATCTGATCCCGCTACTCTAGAATTGCCCGGGCAACATGCGGAGGAAATATGAAACTGTTGATTGTCGAAGATGAAAAGAAAACCGGAGAATACTTGACCAAAGGGTTAACCGAAGCCGGTTTTGTGGTCGATTTGGCCGACAACGGGCTGAATGGCTACCATCTGGCGATGACCGGTGATTATGACCTGATAATCCTCGATATTATGCTGCCGGACGTGAACGGCTGGGATATCGTGCGCATGTTGCGTTCCGCCAATAAGGGGATGCCGATTCTGTTGCTTACCGCGCTTGGCACCATTGAACATCGCGTCAAGGGGCTGGAGTTGGGGGCGGATGACTATCTGGTGAAGCCGTTCGCGTTTGCTGAACTGCTGGCGCGGGTGCGCACTCTACTGCGGCGCGGGGCGGCGGTAATTATCGAAAGTCAGTTTCAGGTTGCCGATTTGATGGTCGATCTCGTCAGCCGCAAAGTCACCCGCAGCGGCACGCGCATCACTCTGACCAGTAAAGAATTTACTCTGCTGGAGTTTTTCCTCCGCCATCAGGGCGAAGTGCTGCCCCGCTCGCTTATCGCCTCGCAGGTATGGGACATGAATTTTGACAGCGATACCAACGCCATTGATGTGGCGGTGAAGCGGCTGCGCGGCAAAATCGACAACGACTTTGAACCAAAGCTGATTCAAACCGTGCGCGGCGTAGGCTATATGCTTGAGGTGCCGGATGGCCAGTAAGCCGTTTCAGCGCCCATTTTCACTGGCAACCCGCCTGACCTTTTTTATCAGCCTTGCCACCATCGCGGCGTTTTTCGCCTTTGCCTGGATCATGATCCACTCGGTAAAAGTGCATTTTGCCGAGCAGGATATTAATGATTTAAAAGAGATTAGCGCTACCCTTGAACGGGTACTTAATCACCCTGACGAAACGCAAGCCCGACGCTTAATGACGCTGGAAGATATCGTCAGTGGTTATTCCAACATATTGATTTCCCTGGCAGATAGCCACGGTAAAACGGTGTATCACTCCCCCGGTGCGCCGGATATCCGCGAATTTGCTCGTGACGCAATACCCGATACAGATGCCCAAGGTGGCGAAGTGTTTCTCCTCTCCGGCCCGACGATTATGATGCCGGGCCACGGTCACGGGCATATGGAACACAGCAACTGGCGGATGATTAGCTTGCCGGTTGGCCCGCTGGTGGACGGCAAACCGATTTATACGCTCTACATCGCGCTTTCGATCGATTTTCATCTTCATTACATAAATGATTTGATGAATAAACTTATTATGACCGCATCGATCATCAGCATCCTGATCGTCTTTATCGTGCTGTTGGCGGTACATAAAGGTCACGCGCCGATCCGCAGCGTCAGCCGTCAAATCCAGAATATCACCTCGAAAGATCTCGACGTTCGCCTTGACCCGCAGACCGTGCCCATTGAGCTGGAACAGTTGGTACTGTCGTTCAACCATATGATCGAGCGTATTGAGGATGTCTTTACCCGCCAGTCCAATTTCTCAGCGGATATCGCTCACGAAATTCGCACGCCGATTACCAATCTCATCACGCAAACCGAAATCGCCCTCAGCCAGTCTCGCAGCCAGAAGGAGCTGGAAGATGTGCTCTACTCTAATCTCGAAGAGCTGACGCGAATGGCGAAAATGGTCAGCGATATGCTGTTTCTCGCTCAGGCCGATAACAACCAGCTAATCCCCGAAAAGAAAATGCTCAACCTGGTGGATGAAGTCGGCAAAGTGTTCGATTTTTTCGAGGCGTTAGCAGAAGATCGCGGCGTGGAGTTGCGGTTTGTTGGCGACAAGTGTCAGGTTGCGGGCGATCCGCTGATGCTGCGTCGGGCGTTAAGCAACCTGCTTTCTAACGCCCTGCGTTATACGCCCGCCGGGGAGGCAATTGTAGTGCGCTGCCAGACGGTCGATCGCCAGGTGCAAGTTATCGTCGAAAACCCCGGTACGCCCATTGCGCCCGAACACTTACCGAGATTGTTTGACCGTTTCTACCGCGTTGACCCTTCCCGCCAGCGAAAAGGTGAAGGTAGCGGCATTGGTCTCGCGATAGTGAAATCGATTGTTGTCGCGCATAAAGGCACGGTTGCAGTAACGTCAGATGCGCGGGGGACAAGGTTTGTTATCACATTACCCGCTTAATCATTCAGCAAATGGCAGCTTTTATAACCAGTGTAAAAATAACGTGCCGCAATAATCCTACCTATTAATGATAAAAAGCTGTCACGATTCATAAAAAACCTTAATATACGCCACCCTAAACATAACCAGCGTTAATGTAAGGTTTTTGTGTGGACTGGCTTCTTGATGTTTTTGCTACCTGGCTCTACGGCTTAAAAGTAATCGCGATAACGTTAGCGGTCATAATGTTCATCAGCGGGCTGGACGATTTTTTCATTGATGTCGTCTACTGGGTACGCCGCATTAAGCGCAAGTTGAGTGTTTATCGCCGCTACCCGCGAATGAGTTACCGCGAACTGTATAAACCAGATGAAAAACCGTTAGCGATTATGGTTCCGGCGTGGAACGAGACGGGCGTCATCGGCAATATGGCCGAACTGGCGGCAACCACGCTCGACTACGAAAACTATCATATCTTTGTTGGCACTTACCCCAACGACCCTGATACCCAGCGTGATGTTGACGAAGTGTGCGCTCGCTTCCCGAACGTGCATAAGGTGGTCTGCGCGCGTCCTGGCCCCACCAGCAAAGCAGACTGTCTGAACAATGTGCTGGATGCCATTACCCAGTTTGAACGTAGCGCCAATTTCGCCTTTGCTGGTTTTATCCTGCATGATGCTGAAGACGTGATTTCGCCAATGGAATTGCGACTGTTCAATTATCTGGTTGAGCGTAAAGATCTGATTCAGATCCCGGTGTATCCGTTCGAACGCGAATGGACGCACTTCACCAGCATGACCTATATCGATGAGTTTTCAGAACTGCATGGCAAAGATGTTCCGGTGCGTGAAGCTCTCGCCGGACAGGTGCCTAGCGCAGGCGTCGGCACCTGCTTTAGCCGCCGCGCCGTGACCGCACTATTGGCCGACGGTGACGGTATCGCTTTCGACGTGCAGAGTCTTACTGAAGATTACGACATTGGTTTCCGCCTGAAAGAGAAAGGTATGACGGAAATTTTTGTCCGTTTTCCGGTGGTGGACGAAGCCAAAGAACGCGAGCAGCGTAAATTTTTACAGCACGCGCGGACATCAAACATGATCTGCGTGCGCGAATATTTCCCCGATACCTTTTCGACTGCGGTTCGGCAAAAGTCTCGTTGGATCATCGGCATTGTTTTCCAGGGTTTTAAAACCCACAAATGGACCTCCAGCCTGACGCTGAACTACTTTCTCTGGCGCGACCGCAAAGGGGCAATCAGTAACTTTGTCAGCTTCCTCGCGATGCTGGTAATGATCCAGCTTTTGCTGTTGCTGGCGTATGAAAGCTTGTGGCCTGATGCCTGGCATTTCCTTTCTATCTTCAGCGGCAGTGCATGGTTTATGACCCTGCTGTGGCTAAACTTTGGCTTGATGGTTAACCGCATTGTGCAGCGGGTGATTTTTGTCACCGGCTACTACGGTTTGACACAGGGCCTGCTTTCCATCCTGCGTCTGTTCTGGGGCAACCTGATTAACTTCATGGCCAACTGGCGAGCGTTAAAACAGGTACTTCAACACGGCGATCCACGTCGCGTCGCGTGGGATAAAACAACGCATGACTTCCCCAGCGTGACTGGCGATACCCGTTCGTTGCGCCCGTTAGGTCAAATTCTGCTGGAAAATCAGGTCATCACCGAAGAGCAACTCGATACAGCACTGCGTAATCGTGTCGAAGGTTTACGTCTCGGCGGTTCGATGCTAATGCAAGGATTGATCAGCGCCGAACAACTGGCGCAAGCGCTGGCTGAACAAAACGGCGTGGCGTGGGAATCCATCGATGCCTGGCAGATCCCTTCTTCGCTGATTGCCGAAATGCCGGCCTCTGTGGCGCTACATTATGCGGTACTGCCGCTGCGTCTGGAAAATGATGAGTTAATTGTCGGTAGTGAAGACGGTATTGACCCGGTTTCTCTGGCGGCGCTGGCGCGTAAGGTCGGACGGAAAGTACGTTACGTCATTGTTCTGCGTGGACAAATTGTCACTGGATTACGTCACTGGTATGCACGTCGGCGCGGCCACGATCCACGGGCAATGTTGTACAATGCGGTTCAGCATCAGTGGCTCACGGAACAGCAGGCCGGTGAAATCTGGCGGCAATATGTGCCGCATCAGTTCCTGTTCGCCGAAATACTGACCACGCTCGGTCATATTAATCGTTCAGCCATTAACGTTTTGTTATTACGCCATGAACGCAGTTCTCTGCCGCTCGGCAAGTTTTTGGTCACCGAAGGCGTTATCAGCCAGGAAACGCTGGATCGCGTACTGTCAATTCAACGCGAATTACAAGTTTCGATGCAATCATTATTACTCAAAGCAGGTTTAACCACCGAACAGGTTGCGCAACTGGAGTCCGAAAATGAAGGAGAATAACCTTAATCGCGTCATCGGATGGTCTGGTTTACTGCTGACGTCCTTATTGAGTACCAGCGCACTCGCAGACAATATCGGCACCAGCGCAGAAGAGCTGGGGCTTAGCGACTATCGCCATTTTGTTATTTATCCCCGTCTCGATAAGGCGCTGAAGGCACAGAAAAATAACGACAAAGCAACCGCCATCCGCGAATTTGAATATATTCATCAGCAGGTGCCGGATAATATTCCGTTGACGTTATATCTGGCGGAGGCTTATCGCCATTTTGGTCATGATGACCGCGCGCGATTATTGCTTGAGGATCAACTGAAACGTCACCCTGGAGATGCCCGACTTGCGCGCAGTCTGGCGGCAATTCCAGTTGAAGTGAAAAGCGTTACGACTGTTGAAGAGTTGCTCGCCCAGCAAAAAGCGTGCGAGGCTGCGCCGACCCTGCGTTGTCGCAGCGAAGTCGGGCAGAATGCCCTGCGGCTGGCACAATTACCTGTTGCCAGAGCACAACTGAACGATGCGACGTTTGCTGCATCGCCGGAAGGAAAAACGTTGCGAACCGATCTGCTGCAACGAGCAATCTACCTGAAACAATGGTCGCAGGCAGATACGCTATACAATGAAGCACGCCAGCAGAACACATTAAGCGCGGCAGAGCGCCGTCAGTGGTTTGACGTGCTTCTTGCCGGCCAGCTGGATGATCGGATCCTTGCTCTGCAATCAGTGGGGATCTTCACCGATCCACAGTCGTACATTACTTACGCGACTGCGCTGGCTTATCGTGGCGAAAAAGCACGCCTCCAGCGTTATCTCGCTGAAAATACGCCGCTATTTACCACGGACACACAAGAGAAAAGCTGGCTCTATCTGTTATCGAAATACAGCGCCAACCCCATTCAGGCGTTGGCGAATTATACGGTAGAGTTTGCCGATAACCGCCAGTATGTTGTTGGCGTAACGCTACCGGTGCTGTTAAAAGAAGGTCAGTACGACGCGGCGCAAAGACTGCTCGCTACCCTCCCCGCCGATGAAATGCTTGAAGAGCGTTATGCCGTTAGCGTAGCGACCCGTAACAAGGCTGAAGCCCTGCGTCTGGCACGATTGTTGTATCAGCGAGAACCGGCAAATCTTACGCGTCTGGATCAACTGACCTGGCAACTGATGCAGAACGAGCAGTCACGCGAAGCTGCCGATTTATTGCTGCAACGCTATCCCTTCCAGGGTGATGCGACCGTCAGCCAGACTTTAATGACACGGCTGGCTTCTCTGCTGGAAAGTCATCCTTACCTGGCGACGCCTGCAAAAGTGGCGATTTTATCGAAACCCTTGCCGCTGGCGGCGCAACGTCAGTGGCAAAGCCAGTTGCCGGGTATTGCAGATAATTGCCCGGCAATCGTTCGCTTGCTGGGCGATATGTCGCCTTCCTACGATGCCGCCGCCTGGAACCGTCTGGCAAAGTGTTATCGGGACACGCTACCCGGCGTGGCGTTATATGCATGGCTTCAGGCGGAAAAAAGGCAACCGAACGCCTGGCAACATCGCGCCGTGGCTTATCAGGCTTACCAGGTGGAAGATTACAGCACCGCCCTGGCAGCCTGGGAGAAAATCAGCCTTCACGAAATGAGCAATGAGGATCTGCTCGCCGCCGCCAACACCGCTCAGGCGGCAGGAAATGGCGCGGCTCGCGATCGCTGGCTTCAACAGGCAGAACAACGTGGGCTGGGAAACAATGCCCAATACTGGTGGCTGCATGCGCAACGTTATATTCCAGCGCAGCCAGAACTCGCGCTAAACGATCTCACTCGCTCAATTAACATTGCGCCTTCTGCCAACGCTTACGTCGCGCGGGCAACGATTTACCGCCAACGTCATAATGTCTCAGCGGCAGTGAGCGATCTGCGCGCCGCGCTTGAACTGGAGCCCAATAACAGCAACACCCAGGCGGCGCTCGGCTACGCCCTGTGGGATAGCGGTGATATCGCGCAGTCGCGGGAAATGCTGGAACAGGCGCATAAAGGACTACCGGACGATCCGGCACTGATCCGACAACTGGCCTACGTGAATCAACGTCTGGATGATATGCCTGCGACGCAGCACTACGCCCGGCTGGTGATTGATGACATTGATAATCAGGCGCTGATAACCCCATTGACGCCAGAACAAAATCAACAACGCTTCAATTTCCGCCGTTTGCATGAGGAGGTCGGTCGCCGCTGGACGTTCAGTTTCGATTCTTCTATCGGCTTGCGTTCCGGCGCAATGAGTACCGCTAACAATAATGTCGGCGGCGCAGCGCCTGGGAAAAGCTATCGTAGCTACGGACAACTGGAAGCCGAGTACCGCATCGGACGCAATATGCTGCTGGAAGGCGACCTGCTCTCAGTTTATAGCCGCGTCTTTGCCGATACCGGAGAAAACGGGGTGATGATGCCGGTGAAAAATCCGATGTCCGGCACCGGATTGCGCTGGAAGCCGCTGCGCGATCAGATCTTTTTCCTCGCCGTTGAACAGCAGTTCCCACTAAACGGGCAAAATGGCGCCTCCGACACCATGCTACGTGCCAGCGCCTCGTTCTTTAACGGCGGAAAATACAGCGATGAGTGGCACCCGAACGGTCCTGGCTGGTTTGCGCAAAATCTGTATCTCGATGCGGCGCAATATTTTCGTCAGGATATTCAGGCGTGGACGGCAGATTATCGAGTGAGCTGGCATCAGAAGGTAGCGAACGGGCAGACTATTGAACCTTACGCTCACGTACAGGGTAACGGCTATCGGGATAAAGGTACTCAGGGCGCGCAGGTGGGCGGCGTCGGCGTACGCTGGAATATCTGGACCGGCGAGACGCACTACGACGCCTGGCCGCACAAAGTCAGTCTCGGCGTCGAATATCAACATACCTTTAAGGCGATTAATCAACGTACAGGGGAGCGCAACAACGCGTTTCTCACCATTGGAGTGCACTGGTAAATGCGTAAGTTAATTTTCGTATTGCTGACACTTTTGTTGGTCAGTCCTTTTTCCTTTGCGATGAAAGGTATTATCTGGCAGCCACAAAATCGCGATAGTCAGGTCACCGACGCCCAGTGGCGTGGGCTGATGAGTCAGTTGCATTTGCAAGGATTCGACACCCTGATTATGCAATGGACCCGTTACGGCGATGCGTTCACCCAGCCAGAACAGCGGGCATTATTGTTTAAGCGTGCCGCAGCTGCGCAACAAGCTGGCCTGAAGCTGATTGTTGGTTTGAATGCCGATCCGGAATTTTTTCTGCATCAGAAGCAGTCATCTGCGGCGCTGGAGAGCTATCTTAATCGCCTGCTGGTCGCTGATCTCCAGCAGGCCAGATTATGGAGCGCCGCACCCGGCGTTACGCCGGATGGCTGGTATATCAGCGCAGAAATTGACGACCTGAACTGGCGCAGCGAAGCCGCTCGCCAGCCATTGCTGAAGTGGTTAAACAACTCACAACGGCTGATCAGTGATGTTTCGGCAAAACCGGTTTATATCAGTAGCTTTTTCGCCGGAAACATGTCGCCCGATGGCTATCGGCAACTGCTGGAACAAGTGAAATCTACTGGCATCCACGTCTGGGTACAGGATGGTAGCGGTGTCGATAAACTTACTGCCGAACAGCGTGAGCGTTATCTGCAGGCCAGTGCCGATTGCCAAACTTTCTCCCCCGCCAGCGGCGTTGTTTATGAACTGTTTGTCGCCGGTAAAGGTAAAACCTTTGAAGCAAAACCAAAACCGGATGCAGAAATTGCTTCGCTGTTAGCGAAACGTTCCTCCTGCGGCAAAGACGTGCTTTATTTCTCCCTGCGCTATTTGCCTGTCGCTCACGGCATTCTTGAGTATTAATGATTTAAGGGAGCAACTTTGCTTGCTCCTTTCCTTTTCACTTTCCTGGTCAGAATCCTGTAAATATTAATTGGACACAAATAATCAGTGTAGCCACTACTCAGAGGCATTATATAATCATATTCATGCCACCATATAACTATTAAATAAGAACAATTATTCATCAGTTGCATTAATATCAGCTTATTCTTTTACACAGGAATAAAACCTTTTATTTAATAAACAAAGAGAGTTAATGATGAGTAAAATTACAGGCGTTTTAGTTGACAACCATATCTATGATATTAAAAATGATATGAAGGGTGGTTACAATTTTCCTAATAGCCTGTTCCCAGGCGCCACCTTCAAGATGGTCATTGATAATGACCCGGTTAATAATGACAAGGTAAAATGGAGCTGTAGCACTGATGCAGACAATGATGTTCTGGCGGTCAGTCAGGATGGCACAGTAACTTTTCCTGGCGTTGACGAAAAGTGTATTGGGAAGATTTTTGCTATTTTCGCCACTGATAAATCGACGAACAAATCTGCCGGTATTTATATTTTTACTGTGAGACGTTTTTTCAAATACAGCATTGAAACTTATAAGTCAGTTAAAGATATTTTACCGTGGATTGAAAAAATGAGCGGAGAATTTCCTGAAGCGCATGATATTGATAGTTACGATTATAATGATCATAATTCAGGACATATTATCAAGCGAGAAGTTAACGCAGGACTTTACCAGGAATGGGGCAATGTAGCTAATAGTGGATGGAACACAAATAGTGAGGGTGCAGGTATTTGTAGAATTTACGCTTTGAATAAAGAAAGTAATACTTATTATTGGCTGGAAAATGAAGGGGTCAGACAGGAATTGAGCGGGGGTTTCCCCGCTCAGGCAGTTGCATCCTACGGTGAATCCATCGACTGATTGTGTTTTTTGTCCACTATCATTTGCATTATTGTAGCGTAAAAAAGCAGCCCGTATAAACATACGGGCTGATGCATTTTATTAAACTCGAACGAAACTATTTTTAATGTGGTGCACTTCGTGACAACAAATTAATCACCAACACTCCGGCACAAATCAACATCATGCCGATAATGGCTGGCAGGTCCAGTCGTTGGCCGAAAAATCCCCAGGAAAGTAAACTAATCAGGACGATACCGACGCCTGACCAGATAGCATAAGCAATCCCTGTAGGAATATAAGCCAGCGTCTGAGCTAATAACCAGAATGATGCACAGTAACAAATAATTGTACCAACAGAGGGCCATAACCGTGTAAAACCCTCTGAAAACTTCATTAAGGTTGTACCAATGACCTCTGCAAGTATTGCACCACCAAGATAAATATAAGGGTTCATAGCATATTCTTTCCTGTTAATACCGAAGAGAATTGTACTACAGTTTGAACCTAACTCATCAGTTTCCTCCTGGTGCATTCATTGATGTTCTTCATCAGTGCTTCAGGAAATGGGCGGATGAGAATCCATAGAAATGGTGCGTAGATATGCTCACCTTGCGCCGAATCATTTGACGGAGCAGGCGAGGAAAACAGACGACATTTTGGTAATGACGCCTCAAAGATGTTCCATTTCTGAAATTATGGGGAAATAAAGAAGGCGTAACTGATTGAATTGTAATGGCGCGCCCTGCAGGATTCGAACCTGCGGCCCACGACTTAGAAGGTCGTTGCTCTATCCAACTGAGCTAAGGGCGCATTACACCGCGAGATGCTGTAATCGCGTGAATTATACGGTCAACCCTTGCTGAGTCAATGGCTTTTGAACCGGTTGCTGAACAAGTGTACGGCGGTGTCTATTTATCTCACCATGAAAGCAAGGAAACACATATCCTCCCTCAGTCTGGAACAGGTAAACCTGTTTTCATTGATAAAGAGTACTATTTTCTTACGTTACGAAAAATTGTGCGTTTATATGAGCCGGGTAACTATCAAACCAGCAACGCGCTGTTGCCAAAAAAAACAGCGGATTACAGATAGTCCAGAAAACGAAACCTGACAGCGCGCCCCGCTTCTGACAAAATAGGCGCATCCCCTTCGACCTACGTAACAGATGGAATCCTCTCTCTGATGGCAGCAAAGATTATAGATGGTAAAACGATTGCGCAGCAGGTGCGCTCTGAGGTTGCTCAAAAAGTTCAGGCGCGTATTGCAGCCGGACTGCGGGCGCCAGGACTGGCCGTTGTGCTGGTGGGTAGCAACCCTGCATCGCAAATTTATGTCGCAAGCAAACGCAAAGCTTGCGAAGAGGTGGGATTCATCTCCCGCTCATACGACCTTCCGGAAACCACCAGCGAAGCAGAGCTGCTGGAGCTTATCGATGTACTGAATGCCGACAACACCATCGATGGCATTCTGGTACAACTGCCATTACCGGCGGGTATTGATAACGTCAAAGTGCTGGAACGTATTCACCCGGACAAAGACGTGGACGGTTTCCATCCTTACAACGTCGGTCGTCTGTGCCAGCGTGCTCCGCGTCTGCGTCCTTGCACCCCGCGCGGTATCGTCACGCTGCTTGAGCGTTACAACATTGATACCTTCGGCCTCAACGCCGTGGTGATTGGCGCATCGAATATCGTTGGCCGCCCGATGAGCATGGAACTGCTGTTGGCAGGTTGCACCACCACCGTGACTCACCGCTTCACTAAAAATCTGCGTCATCATGTAGAAAATGCCGATCTGTTGATCGTTGCCGTCGGTAAGCCAGGCTTTATTCCTGGTGACTGGATCAAAGAAGGCGCAATTGTGATTGATGTCGGCATCAACCGTCTGGAAAATGGCAAAGTTGTGGGCGACGTCGTGTTTGAAGACGCGGCTAAACGCGCCTCATACATTACGCCTGTTCCGGGCGGCGTTGGCCCGATGACGGTTGCCACGCTGATTGAAAACACGCTACAGGCGTGCGTTGAATATCATGATCCACAGGGTGAGTAACATGGCGACATTTTCTTTAGGTAAACATCCGCACGTTGAGCTGTGCGACTTGCTGAAACTGGAAGGCTGGAGCGAAAGCGGCGCGCAGGCGAAAATCGCGATTGCCGAAGGCCAGGTAAAAGTCGACGGTGCGGTTGAAACGCGCAAACGCTGCAAAATCGTCGCCGGTCAGACAGTGAGTTTTGCAGGTCACAGCGTACAGGTTGTTGCCTGATCCCTTTCCCGGCCTGTATCAACAGGCCGGTTCTCTTTTCAGACCTTTGCCCTCTTCGTCGCTTTCATACATGCTGATAGCGTCGACATTTTGCTGAAGCGATCATCATGCCAACCGTTATTACCCACGCCGCCGTTCCCCTTTGTATTGGTTTAGGGTTGGGTTCGAAAGTCATCCCGCCGCGTCTGTTATTTGCCGGAATCATCCTGGCGATGCTGCCCGATGCCGACGTATTGTCGTTTAAATTTGGCGTTGCTTACGGCAATGTTTTTGGTCATCGCGGGTTTACCCATTCGCTGGTGTTTGCGTTTGTTGTCCCGCTGTTATGCGTACTGATTGGGCGTCGATGGTTCAGGGCTGGGCTGATTCGCTGCTGGCTGTTTTTAACCGTCTCATTGCTATCGCACAGCTTGCTGGATTCGGTAACCACTGGCGGTAAAGGCGTTGGCTGGCTGTGGCCGTGGTCAGATGAACGCTTTTTCGCGCCCTGGCAGGTGATTAAAGTCGCGCCGTTTGCGTTGTCTCGTTACACCACGCCGAACGGGCATCAGGTGATAATTTCTGAATTGATGTGGGTATGGTTGCCGGGGATGCTACTGATGGGAATGTTGTGGTGGCGCAGACGATAACCGGATGCGAAAACTCGCATCCGGCAATAGCGCAATTACTTACGACGCCAGGTGGTCCCTTGCGGGCCATCTTCCAGCACGATCCCCATCTCGTTAAGATGGTCACGCGCCGCATCTGCCGCCGCCCAATCTTTCGCTTTGCGGGCATCCAGACGTTGTTGAATTAACGCTTCAATCTCAGCCACTTCACTGTCGTCTGCCTGCGCGCCGCTTTGCAGGAACGCTTCCGGTTCTTGCTCCAGCAGGCCCAATACAGCGGAAAGTTTACGCAGGTGAGACGCCATTGCATTCGCCGCTGCCATATCTTCTGCTTTCAGACGGTTTACTTCACGCGCCATATCAAACAGTACGGAATAGGCTTCCGGGGTGTTGAAATCATCGTCCATCGCTTCAATAAAGCGCGCTTCAAACGCTTCGCCACCGGCAGGCGCAACGGTTTTATCTGTGCCGCGCAGCGCAGTGTAGAGACGCTCCAGCGCCGCACGCGCCTGCTTCAGGTTCTCTTCGCTGTAGTTCAACTGACTGCGATAGTGACCCGACATCAGGAAGTAACGCACAGTTTCCGCATCGTAGTATTTCAGCACATCACGCACGGTGAAGAAGTTACCCAGCGATTTAGACATCTTCTCGCGGTCAACCATCACCATCCCGGAGTGCATCCAGTAGTTCACATACTGCCCATCATGGGCACAGGTGGACTGAGCGATTTCGTTCTCGTGGTGCGGGAACATCAGATCTGAACCGCCGCCGTGGATATCAAAGTGGTTACCCAGCTGCTTGCAGTTCATTGCCGAACATTCAATGTGCCAGCCTGGACGGCCCGCGCCCCACGGAGACGGCCAGCTCGGTTCGCCCTCTTTCGACATCTTCCACAGAACGAAGTCCATCGGGTTGCGTTTGTCGTCGACCACGTCAACGCGCGCGCCTGCCTGCAGCTGGTCGAGATCCTGACGCGACAGCACGCCATAAGTCGGATCGGTCGGGACGTCGAACATCACGTCGCCGTTGTCCGCCACATAAGCGTGACCTTTGGCGATCAGTTGTTCAGTGAGTTCAATAATTTCTGCGATATGGTGCGTCGCGCGCGGCTCCATATCCGGGCGTAGAATGTTCAAAGCATCAAAATCTTTGTGCATTTCGGCGATCATGCGATCCACCAGCGCTACAAAGCTTTCGCCATTTTCATTGGCGCGTTTGATGATTTTGTCGTCGATATCGGTAATGTTGCGCACATACTTCAGCTTATAGCCGAGGAAACGCAGATAGCGCGCAACCACGTCAAAAGCAACAAAGGTACGCCCGTGACCGATATGACAGAGATCGTAAACGGTGATTCCACACACGTACATGCCGACTTCCCCGGCGTGAATAGGCTTAAATTCCTCTTTTTGGCGTGTCAGAGTATTGAAGATTTTTAGCATCGAAGATTCCGTTTAGACATGTGTGGGTAATTGAGTTGCGTATAATACCCATATTTCCCGCGCGAATCAGCATACATTGCGAGATGATCCGATCGTGCGGTTATGCTATAACACCACCCTATATATGACCCGAACAGGGTTGAAGCACCAATCAAACGGAACAGGATGCAAAAATGGTTACTTTCCACACCAATCACGGCGATATTGTCATCAAAACTTTTGACGATAAAGCACCTGAAACAGTTAAAAACTTCCTGGACTACTGCCGCGAAGGTTTTTACAACAACACCATTTTCCACCGTGTTATCAACGGTTTTATGATTCAGGGCGGCGGTTTTGAGCCGGGCATGAAACAAAAAACCACCAAAGAGCCGATCAAAAACGAAGCCAACAACGGTCTGAAAAACACTCGTGGTACGCTGGCAATGGCCCGTACTCAGGCTCCGCACTCTGCAACTGCCCAGTTCTTCATCAACGTGGTTGATAACGACTTCCTGAACTTCTCTGGCGAAAGCCTGCAAGGTTGGGGCTACTGCGTGTTTGCTGAAGTGGTTGAAGGCATGGACGTGGTAGACAAAATCAAAGGTGTTGCAACCGGTCGTAGCGGTATGCACCAGGACGTGCCAAAAGAAGACGTTATCATTGAAAGCGTGACCGTTAGCGAGTAATCGTGGCGACACTCTTTATTGCAGATCTTCATCTCTGCGTGGAAGAACCGGCGATCACCGCCGGTTTTCTGCGTTTTTTAGCGGGAGAAGCCCGCAACGCCGACGCGCTGTATATTCTTGGCGATCTGTTTGAAGCCTGGATTGGCGACGACGATCCCAGCCCGTTTCATCGCCAGATGGCCGCAGCGATCAAAGCGGTGTCCGATTCCGGCGTTCCCTGTTATTTCATTCATGGCAACCGTGATTTTCTGCTCGGCAAACGCTTTGCCCGTGAAAGTGGCATGACGTTATTGCCGGAAGAGAAGGTGCTCGAACTTTATGGTCGTCGGGTATTGATTATGCATGGCGACACGCTGTGCACCGATGATGCGGGTTATCAGGCTTTTCGCGCCAAAGTCCACAAACCCTGGCTGCAAACGCTATTCCTCGCCCTGCCGTTGTTTGTGCGCAAACGTATTGCCGCGCGAATGCGCGCGAACAGCAAAGAAGCCAACAGCAGTAAATCGCTGGCGGTCATGGACGTTAACCAAAACGCGGTGGTCAGTGCGATGGAAAAACATCAGGTGCAATGGCTGATCCACGGGCATACCCATCGCCCGGCGGTCCATGAACTTATCGCCAATCAGCAACCTGCTTTCCGCGTCGTGCTGGGTGCCTGGCATACCGAAGGTTCGATGGTGAAAGTCACGGCGGATGACGTTGAGTTGATTCATTTTCCGTTTTAAATACCCGCGACTTTGCTGATTCCACAGCTACGCAACCGTTTTCCTTGCTCTCTTTCCGTGCTATTCTCTGTACCCTCTAAAGCCGAGAGTTGTGCACCACAGGAGTTTTAAGACGCATGTCTTCCCGCAATAATCCGGCGCGTGTCGCCATCGTGATGGGGTCCAAAAGCGACTGGGCTACCATGCAGTTCGCCGCCGAAATCTTCGAAATCCTGAATGTCCCGCACCACGTTGAAGTGGTTTCTGCTCACCGCACCCCCGATAAACTGTTCAGCTTCGCCGAAAGCGCCGAAGAGAACGGTTATCAGGTGATTATTGCGGGCGCAGGCGGCGCAGCGCACCTGCCAGGCATGATTGCCGCCAAAACGCTAGTGCCAGTGCTGGGCGTGCCAGTACAGAGCGCCGCACTGAGCGGTGTCGATAGCCTCTACTCCATCGTACAAATGCCGCGCGGCATTCCGGTGGGTACGCTGGCGATTGGTAAAGCTGGCGCGGCAAACGCGGCATTACTGGCAGCACAAATTCTTGCAACTCACGATAAAGAACTGCACCAGCGTCTGAATGACTGGCGCAAAGCACAAACTGATGAAGTGCAGGAAAACCCGGACCCGCGAGGTGCGGCATGAAACAGGTTTGCGTCCTCGGTAACGGGCAGTTAGGCCGAATGCTGCGCCAGGCGGGCGAACCGTTAGGCATTGCTGTCTGGCCGGTCGGGCTGGACGCTGAACCGGCGGCGGTGCCTTTTCAACAAAGCGTGATTACCGCTGAGATCGAACGCTGGCCGGAAACCGCATTAACCCGCGAGCTGGCGCGCCATCCGGCCTTTGTGAACCGCGATGTGTTCCCGATTATTGCCGACCGTCTGACCCAGAAGCAGCTTTTCGACAAGCTCCACCTGCCGACCGCGCCGTGGCAGTTACTTGCCGATCGCAGCGAGTGGCCTGCGGTGTTTGAGCGTTTAGGTGAACTGGCGATTGTTAAGCGTCGCACTGGTGGCTATGACGGTCGCGGTCAATGGCGTTTACGCGCCGATGAAACCGAACAGTTACCGGCTGAATGTTACGGTGAATGTATTGTCGAGCAAGGCATTAACTTCTCTGGCGAAGTATCGCTGGTTGGCGCGCGCGGCTTTGATGGCAGCACCGTGTTTTATCCGCTGACGCATAACCTGCATCAGGACGGTATTTTGCGCACAAGCGTCGCTTTCCCGCAGGCCAACGCACAGCTGCAGGCGCAAGCCGAAGAGATGCTGTCGGCGATTATGCAGGAGCTGGGCTATGTGGGCGTGATGGCGATGGAGTGTTTTGTCACCCCGCAAGGTCTGCTGATCAACGAACTGGCTCCGCGTGTGCATAACAGCGGTCACTGGACACAAAACGGTGCCAGCATCAGCCAGTTTGAGCTGCATCTGCGGGCGATTACCGATCTGCCGTTACCGCAACCGGTAGTGAATAGTCCGTCGGTGATGATCAACCTGATTGGTAGCGATGTGAATTATGACTGGCTGAAACTGCCGCTGGTGCATCTGCACTGGTACGACAAAGAAGTCCGTCCGGGGCGTAAAGTGGGGCATCTGAATTTGACCGACAGCGATACATCGCGTCTGACCGCGACGCTGGAAGCCTTAATCCCGCTGCTGCCACCGGAGTATGCCAGCGGCGTGATGTGGGCGCAGAGTAAGTTCAGTTAACCTGGTGCTCATTTGATTGCCGGATGCGGCGTAAACGCCTTATCCAACCTACCGATCCGGTACCCATTGTAGGCCTGATAAGACGCGTCAAGCGTCGCATCAGGCACAAATGTCTAATGCCTACGACTACAGCGAAATACAGGTCCCCGCTTCGCCCGCCAGCGTCTCTTCAATTCGCGATAACGCCCCAATCCACGCGGGTTTACCACGGCTTCTGACATAACCACTCACCGCCGTCACCTTCGGCCCCATCGAACCATCGGCTTTGGCAAATGGCGCTAACTCATCCGGTGTGGCACGGCGAATGGCGCGTTGCTGCGGCGTTCCCCAGTTTTCATATACCGCATCAGCATCGGTGAGGATCACCAGTCCATCTGCATTAATCTGCTCGGCGAGCAACGCAGCGGCGAGATCTTTATCAATCACTGCTTCACTCCCTGCTCCGTCATCCGTCACAGGCACACCGCCGCCGCCACTGCAAATCACCACATGCCCCTCTTTGAGCAACAGCTCGATGGCTTCGCTGTCGAGAATTTTACGCGGTTGCGGAGACGCCACCACCCGGCGTAAATATTTACCATCACGTTTCATCTGCCAGCCGTAAGCCGCTTCCAGCGACTCTTGTTCTTCTGGCTGATAAATCGGACCAATAAATTTCTCTGGCTGCAAAAATGCCGGATCATCAGGCGAAACTTCAATGCGCGTCAGCACCGTCGTGACAGGCGGCATCTGCGGCTGTGCGCTCAAACTCTGCACCAGCATATAGCCAATCATCCCCTGGCTTTCCGCCACCAGCACATCCAGCGGATACGGTTCTACCTCTTTCCACGCCAGATTCTGCAATGCCAGCAGCCCCACCTGCGGCCCGTTGCCGTGAACAATCGCCAGCCGATAAGAACGGGCCAGGCGCGCCAGCGCGGGTACAGCACTGGCGATATTGCGATATTGATTTTCTGCCGTCAGCGCCTCGCCGCGCTGGAGTAAGGCGTTGCCCCCAAGAGCTACAACCAGTGTTTTCATGGTGTTCCTTGTAATAATTGTTGACCAAGCCAGAACCCCAGCAGCGTATCTGCCCCTGACGTGTGCCCCAGCGCCAGCAGCGAATCAATCGCAACAGCGGTACGTTTCGGGCAACTCAGGGCATGAACAAAGTGCAGGAGTGGCGAGGCGAAATATCCTTGCGCGGCATAACGTAAATAACTGACGCTCACCGCTGTGGTAACGAGTTGAAGATTGTCGGAACAGGCAAAAAACGGGCGACCGGAGCGCGCATCTAAAGCGCCATAATACCAGGCCGCCAGCAGCATTCCGCTCAGCGTGTCATCATGACTTGGCGTTAATCCGGGACCTTTACCCAGCCAGTGCCGCCAGTCGGTCTTAACGCCATTGAGAGCGGCCTGAAAACAGTGACGAAACTGGCGTAATTCAGCGGGAAGCGGATCGCTTGCCGCCATCGCCAGCGGTCCGAAAAGCCCGGTTTCCTCCGCGCGTTGCATCCATGTAGCTGCAAGCGGTTGAGGATGCGCAGGCGGCGTTATACGCAGCAAACAATAACGCTGTGGCTGTTTAACCGTGAAACGCCCGAGGCGAATCCCTTGTGCCACAACCTGTGGTCGTTCATTGCCGCATAATCCACAACATAACGCATCGAATTGCGCGCGGCGAAGCACCCATCCTCCGGGGCCGAAACCACTTCCCTGACGATGCAGCGTTAACAGTTCGCCGCTTTCCGTCATCAGGTTAATCGCACGCCGCCACACTCCCGCTAACCGCCAGGACTGGCGATAATTCGGTGCGCTATGGCTGGCAAGCAGAGGATGGATGATCGTCATTGCGCGTTCCTCAACCAATCCCCATACTTTCAGCCAGTGCTTCCAGCGCCTGTTCAAAGCACGCCAGCGGTGCCCGCACGGTGCCTGCGCCAATCTGCCCGATCCCCGCCTCTTTATGGGCGATTCCGGTATTGATGAGTGGCGTAATGCCGGTTTCTACCACGCGACGAATATCCAGCCCCAGGCACGCGCCCTGGAAATCCCAGCCGGGGATCTGCAACTGCATATTGCGCTCAAGGAAGATTTCCGCCATCTCTTCAGAAACTGTTCTGGCAGCTTCCATGCCACCCGCACCGACAAAGCGCGTTACGCCAGGTGCGGCGATCATTGCGGCGCCTCCGATACCAAAGGTTTCGGTAATCGCGCTATCGCCCATATCCGGGTTCGCCTGCTCCTGCGAAAATCCGGTGAAAAACAGACCTTGTGGAGTGTTTACAGGCGCAGTAAACCAGCGGTCGCCCAGCCCGCTTACCCGAATCCCGAACATATTGCCGTTGCGGGTCATCGCCGTAACGATACTGCCCGCACGAATCATCGCACCTGCATCCATCGCCGCCTTGCAGTAAGCCATCGCGAGGTTGAGGAAGAACTGATCGGTCACGCTGAGGAAATCCATCACTTCCGCGATGTGCTGTTTATCATGATCGAGGCGAGCAATTTGTGAGGCCAGCGCGCGCATTAACAGTGCTGAGGAAGCAATATTGCGTTGATGGAACTCATCGCCCATCGTAATGCCCTGCGCCATCATCGCGGTGAGATCGATACCGCGCTCCATGCGCCCCAGCGCCGCGCTTAATACTGGCATTAACACATCGCGCATCCAGCGATGGCGAGTCAGGACATCTTCGCCGTAAGCGCCAAAACGCATCACTTTGCCGATACCTTCGTTGAGGTTGCAGTACGCCCGGTTGCCGTCGGTCACGTTCTCGACCACCAGCATCGGCATACTGGCAGAAGTAATGCCGCCCATTGGCCCGACGGCATTCACATGGTGACAAGGAATGAAGTTCACTTCCCCCTGCTCCAGCATCGCCAGTGCCTGCGCTTCCTCTTTCGCCCAGCCTTCAAACAGACACGCGCCCACGCATGCCCCTTTCATTGGCCCGGTCATCTCCTGCCAGCGCATCGGCGGCCCGGCGTGAAGCAGTGTTTTTCCCTGATTTAACGCGCTAATGAGAGAAGAAGCCGGTTGCACATCCAGCCAGTGTGGACGAGCGCGACGAATTTGTTCGATAACCGCAGCATTGGCTTGCGCCACTGATGTAAACATGGGAACCCCTTATTGCAAACGTTCTAATAAACGAGCCAGTTTTTTATTGCCGCCAGCGACTGGCGCCCATTGGTAATGCACTACCGATTTACTGGCGCTTTGTAGCTCCAGCGCAAAGCTGCGTAATCCGATGTTAATCACGGCGACGTTTTCCAGTAATGACGGTATGTGTTGCTGAGTGGCAGGCGAAAGCGGACGAATCAGTGCCGCCGCCAGCAAGGTGGCTTCCGGCAGCGAACTGACTACTGCGATCCCCGCATCTTCCAGCGTGGCGATTTGCTGCGAGCGGCATTGCGGGTCACGTTCGGTACCTGTCACCGTGGCAATGGCATACAGTGGTTGATTGTCTGAACGCGCGGCACAGGCTTTTTGCCAGGCGCTCACCAGCGAGGCGGCAGGATCGGCGGTCGCGCCGAAGCCAATCACCACATCAAGCAGCAACACGTGCACTTGCGGTTTAGCGCCGAGATCGGCAATTAACAGGTTGCGTAAGGTCGGGTCGATCATCGGATGGGGACGCCCGACGGTGTAAAAATCATCGCCCAGGTCGAGGATCTGATGTCCGTCGGCGTCCAGCATCATGCCATGTTGATGGGTATCGTCGGCTTCCACGCCAAGGTGTCCGGCAAGTAATCCCGCCGCTTCAGCAGCCAGCGTACCGCCGGTATACAAACCGCAAATAAATCCGCTGCTGACAGGCGCTATCGCGTTACGTCGCGCAGTGACGCGTGAAAGCAGACAAGCCAGGCGTGCGGCCTCATCCAGCGAGGAGGCAAACCAGACATTCTCGTCGCGGGCCACCGCCGGGGTATAACCTAAAAACAGCGCCACCGTCGGTTTGCCGGTTGCTTTGATGGCATTAACAATTTTCAGACGCACAGCTTCGGCAGGTGGTTTTGAAACAAATGCCAGCACTTCGCTTTTCTCGTCTGCACTGAGCATTTCCAGCGCCATCAGCGCACTGATGCCGCCCACTTCACGGCTGAGATCGCGCCCGCCAAGGCCAATCGCGTGAGTAATTCCCTCCCCTGCCAGCGCAATCTGCGAACACAGTTCCTGAATCCCGGTACCGGAAGCGCCAATGACGCCAATGTTGCCTTCCGGCATCACGTTAGCAAAAGCCAGCGGCGTGGCGGCAATCATTGATGTACCGCAGTCCGGCCCCATTACCAGCAGGCCTTTTTCCCGCGCGCGGGTTTTAAGTTGGATTTCATCTTCCAGCGTGACGTTATCGGAGAACATCATCACGTTGAGGTTGCGATCCAGCGCCTGGTTCGCCAGCTCCGCCGCATACTCGCCAGCCACTGAAATCAGCGCCAGATTGGCATCGGGTAATTTCTGACAGGCGCTGTCCCAGCGACGCACCTGCGTCAACGCCTGGCTGCTGCCTGAACCCTGCGCCAGTTGTTTTAACGCCTCTTCAAGCTGCTGCATAATCGCCTGCGCGATCCCCGCATCCGTCGCTTCGCTACGAATTGCCACGCAAATATCGTTCGGCGTGGCGTGATTAAAATCGTCATGCCAGAAACCTGTGGTATCTAATAACGCTTTATTGGCGGGCGTACCCATCATTACGGAAACATCATCAACATTTTCTGATTCGCTGAGTTTTCGTGAAATAATCATTAAACTGACCGAATCCTGAAAACACCCTTTTTTAATAAAGGCGTGGATCATAACAACTCCTTAAAAATTGCACCCATGGCAATTGCACGAGCAGTGTTAATGTGGCGATTACGGTATCGATGACAACGAGTAAATAAGGTGATGAATATCACACAGGGATTATTAACAAAAGAATTCAAATAACCGCCAGGCTATTACGCGTTATTTTTTAATAAGCGTGGTTGTTTTAAAAACCAGGTTAAAAGCGAGCGGATTATCAAATAAATTCTAACTATATTTTTTTGCCTGTCTGGATCACATAATCCAGATATTTTCCCTGTATGTTAATTGCAGTCATGCTTCACACCGTCGTTAAAAAGGAAGACAGATGAAAATCAGTCGGGAAACACTCCACCAGCTAATTGAGAATAAACTCTGCCAGGCTGGGTTAAAACGTGAGCACGCTGCAACCGTGGCTGAAGTATTGGTTTATGCCGATGCCAGAGGGATCCATTCTCATGGCGCGGTACGCGTTGAATACTACGCCGAACGCATTTCAAAAGGCGGCACCAACCGCGAACCGGAGTTTCGTCTTGAAGAAACCGGGCCATGTTCGGCAATTTTACATGCCGATAATGCCGCCGGGCAGGTCGCGGCGAAAATGGGTATGGAACATGCCATCAAAACCGCCCAGCAAAATGGCGTTGCGGTGGTCGGCATCAGCCGGATGGGTCACAGCGGCGCAATCTCTTATTTTGTGCAGCAGGCAGCTCGCGCCGGATTAATTGGCATTTCGATGTGCCAGTCCGATCCAATGGTGGTGCCGTTTGGCGGCGCGGAAATTTACTACGGTACTAACCCACTGGCCTTTGCCGCACCGGGAGAAGGCGACGAGATCCTTACCTTTGATATGGCGACTACCGTACAGGCATGGGGAAAAGTGCTCGACGCCCGCTCGCGTAATATGTCTATCCCGGACACCTGGGCGGTCGATAAAAACGGTGCACCAACAACCGATCCGTTCGCGGTACATGCTCTGCTCCCCGCCGCTGGGCCGAAAGGGTATGGCCTGATGATGATGATTGACGTCCTCTCAGGCGTGTTACTCGGCTTACCGTTCGGGCGACAAGTTAGTTCGATGTATGACGATTTACACGCCGGGCGTAATTTGGGGCAATTACATTTAGTTATTAACCCGAACTTTTTCTCCTCCAGCGAATTATTCCGTCAACATCTTAGCCAGACCATGCGCGAATTAAATGCCATTACCCCCGCGCCCGGTTTTAATCAGGTTTATTATCCCGGACAGGATCAGGATATTAAACAACGCAAAGCCGCCGTCGAAGGCATCGAAATTGTTGATGATATTTACCAATATTTAATTTCCGACGCGCTTTATAACACGTCATACGAAACGAAAAATCCCTTTGCGCAATAATTATTGAGACAGGACTTTCTTATGATTACACATTTTCGTCAAGCCATAGAAGAAACGCTGCCCTGGCTTTCCTCTTTTGGCACTGACCCAACGGGTGGAATGACCCGTTTACTTTATTCGCCGGAATGGCTGGAAACCCAGCAGCAATTTAAAAAAAGAATGGCCGCAAGTGGGCTGGAAACGCGTTTCGATAAAGTGGGGAATTTATACGGTCGCCTGAGTGGCACCGAATATCCACAGGAAGTGATTCTGAGCGGTTCGCATATCGATACCGTAGTTAACGGCGGTAATCTCGACGGGCAATTCGGCGCGCTGGCGGCGTGGCTGGCAATTGACTGGCTGAAAACGCAATACGGTGCCCCGCTGCGTACGGTCGAAGTGGTGGCGATGGCGGAAGAAGAAGGCAGCCGCTTCCCGTATGTCTTCTGGGGCAGTAAAAATATCTTTGGGCTGGCGAATCCTGACGACGTGCGGAATATCTGTGATGCCAAAGGAAATAGTTTTGTCGATGCGATGAAGGCTTGCGGATTTACTCTGCCGAACGCCCCACTAACTCCACGCCAGGTTATTAAAGCTTTTGTTGAATTGCATATTGAACAGGGCTGTGTGCTGGAAAGTAATGGGCAGTCAATTGGCGTGGTGAATGCAATTGTCGGGCAACGTCGCTATACGGTGACGCTGAACGGTGAATCAAACCATGCAGGCACCACGCCGATGGGCTATCGTCGTGATACGGTTTACGCTTTCAGTCGCATTTGCCATCAGTCGGTCGAAAAAGCGAAAAAGATGGGCGACCCGCTGGTGCTGACTTTTGGCAAAGTAGAGCCGCGCCCGAATACGGTGAATGTGGTGCCGGGGAAAACCACGTTCACCATTGATTGTCGTCATACCGACGCCGCCATGCTGCGCGATTTCACCCAACAGTTAGAAAACGACATGCGGGCGATTTGCGATGAAATGGACATTGGTATTGATATCGATTTATGGATGGACGAAGAACCCGTGCCGATGAATAAGGAGCTGGTCGCCACCCTGACAAAATTGTGTGAAAGCGAAAAACTGAATTACCGGGTGATGCACAGTGGTGCCGGGCACGACGCGCAAATTTTCGCGCCTCGCGTACCAACCTGCATGATTTTCATTCCCAGCATTAACGGGATCAGCCATAACCCGGCGGAACGCACCAATATTACCGACCTTGCCGAAGGGGTCAAAACGTTGGCACTCATGCTTTATCAACTTGCCTGGCAGAAATAAGGGGTCATAAATGGGATATTTAAATAACGTCACCGGTTACCGCGATGATTTACTGGCTAACCGTGCAATTGTGAAACATGGTAATTTCGCGCTGTTAACGCCAGATGGCCTGGTAAAAAATATTATTCCGGGCTTTGAAAATTGTGACGCGACAATCCTCTCCACGCCAAAGCTGGGAGCCTCTTTTGTTGATTATCTGGTCACACTGCATCAAAACGGCGGCAACCAACAGGGCTTCGGTGGCGAAGGAATTGAAACCTTCCTGTATGTGATCTCTGGAAATATCACTGCCAAAGCCGAAGGAAAAACATTTGCCTTAAGCGAAGGTGGCTATCTTTATTGCCCGCCAGGCTCCTTAATGACGTTTGTTAACGCCCAGGCCGAAGATAGCCAAATCTTTTTATATAAGCGTCGCTATGTTCCGGTAGAAGGTCATGCGCCGTGGCTGGTTTCTGGCAATGCCAGCGAACCGGAACGCATTCATTATGAAGGCATGGACGATGTTATTCTGCTGGATTTCCTGCCCAAAGAGTTAGGTTTTGATATGAACATGCATATCCTCTCTTTTGCGCCAGGTGCCAGCCACGGTTATATCGAAACACACGTTCAGGAACACGGTGCCTATATTCTTTCCGGTCAGGGGGTTTATAACCTCGACAATAACTGGATCCCGGTGAAAAAAGGCGATTACATCTTTATGGGCGCTTATTCCTTACAGGCCGGTTATGGCGTAGGGCGTGGTGAAGCGTTTAGTTATATTTATTCGAAAGATTGCAACCGCGACGTTGAGATTTAAGTAATACCACTCTCGCTGATATTTTTATTTTAGCTATGTTGGATTTCGCCACGGTTTATACCGTGGCTTTTTTTGTAACATTGCCTGATGCGCTTCGCTTATCAGGCCTACATGATAATTTCCGGGATGGATCCGGCATACACAACACGCACGTTGTCAGCAATCTGAAGCAGATGCGATATAAACCGCATCCGCTCTAATGGTAAGAATCAGAGTTTAATTCCCTGACCTATTTTAATGGCGCAGGCAATATTTCGCGCGCTGTGGAAGAGATTGGTTTCACCGCTGGTTAGCACTTCGGCTAAAGGTGCCAGACGTGGCAAAATGCTGAATACCGCATCAATGCCGTACTGGTGCACCACTTCCACGCCATCACCCAATACGCCAGCAATTCCAATCACCGGTACATTAAACTGCTTCGCCACCGACGCAACACCCAGCGGCGCTTTACCGCCTGCCGTTTGCGAGTCGATGCGCCCTTCCCCGGTAATCACCAGTGCTGCGCCCTGCACTGCCTGCGCAAGATTGACCGCATTCAACACAATCTCAATACCCGGTTTAATATCCGCATTGAGAAATACCGCCGCCGCAATACCCATACCGCCCGCCGCGCCGCCGCCCGCCATCTGGCAGACGTTGATTTCAGTTTGCCGTTGTAAAACACGGGCGTAATTTTGCAGCCCCTGCTCCAGCTCTTCGACCATTTCCGGCGTTGCCCCTTTTTGCGGGCCAAACACCGCCGCCGCGCCGCGTGCCCCTACCAGCGGGTTATCAACGTCACATGCTACTTCAATATGGCAATTCGCCAGACGCGGATCGCATTCCTCCATCTCAATGCTAGCCACGCGTGCTAAATTGCCGCCGTTAGCCGCCAGCACCTGACCAGCGGCATCAAGGAAACGCACACCGAGTGCCTGCGCCATGCCCATACCGCCGTCGACCGTCGCACTGCCACCAATGCCGAGAATAATATGGCGAATGCCGTTATCCAGCGCATGACGAATTAACTCCCCCGTACCAAAACTGGAGGCCAGCAACGGATTACGCTTTTCAGGCGCGACCAGCATCAGGCCGCTTGCCGCCGCCATCTCAATCACCGCCGTTTTCCCGTCGCCGGTAAGGCCATAAAAAGCATTCACTGTTTCGCCCATCGGCCCACAGACTTCAAGCGTCACGATGTTACCGCCAGTCGCAGCAACCATCGCATCCACCGTGCCTTCGCCGCCATCCGCTATCGGCAAACAGATATAGTGCGCATCGGGAAAGAGGGTCGAAAACCCGGCTTTAATTGCCTGACAACATTTTTCTGCACTTAAGCTCTCTTTAAAAGAGTCTGGCGCAATGACAATCTTCATTATCAATCCTTTTTCAACAAATTATTCGATGCGTTCCCACGGAATAAGGTTATCCATGAGAACAGCCAGTAATATCCCGACCAGTAAGCCGTTACTGAGCAGAGGACGCAGCGTTAATGGAAGGTCTTGCAGATACACAGGCGGTAATGCCATTAAAAATATGCCGACAAATAACGGCAATGCGAGTCGATAAATATTGCGAGCGGTAAACGTTATTTGCTGGCTAAACACCAGCGCCGAAAAGAGTAAAGGCAGATAAGAAACCAGCATGACCGCGCTACTCACCGGTAAGGGAATACTGCAAAACAGTCGCGTGAGTGCCGGAACCAGCGCCACCAGCAGGCAAATAACGCTGCCATAAATAAATGAACGCCGCGTGTAATCACCAGTCTGGGTTAATAAACCAATGGATGAAACAAACGGTGAGAATGGAATTACTGCCAGCGGCACGGTTATCAGTGTCATAAATCCGGTCGCCACAAAGCTGCGACGATAACGCGTATTCCCCGCACCCTGCTGCGGATAAAAAACATCCGTGCCACGAATCGCACCGTAGGTATTGCTGATATTTACCAGACCTGTAATCACCGCCGTCAGAATAATCCCCAGCGACAAAGCACCGCCACTGCCGAGCGGGAACCACTGCCAGTGCAACTCACCGGAGAGCGAATGCGAAGAAGGAAAGCAAAAGTACCACAACAACCAGCCGGTTATGGTGCCAACCAGCAGGCCGTAACGGGCAAAACGTTGCGGCAGGAAGATAATCATCCCCAGTACCAGGCACATCACCGCCACCGAGAGCGCGAACGGCGGTAACTGAATCTTAAAATTCGGGTCGGCTATGCCAAACGGCAGCCCGAGCATACCTTTGAAAAAGATAGTGGTCAGCTGCGCGCCCAGCATCAACATAAACAAGACCATCACCGACGGCGTAAATAACCGCGCCAGGCGATGACCTAATCCGCTAAAACCAATCAACATCGTCAGCACGCCAGAGAGCGCAATTCCCACCGCCAGGCTGGTAGCGATATCGTTGATCGGTGTCCCGCGCGAGGCTTCGCCGAGAGTAATCGTGAGGATGGTTCCCCACCACAGGCCACCTGGCCCTTCCATAATAGCGCGACGATGACCGAAGAATGCCTGAGCGAAGCAGGCCAGCGCGGTTGCGAGAAAAGCATATTGCGTGAGCGTAAGCAGGCTACTTTGCGGCAACTGAAAAGCAGAAAGTAGCGTAGGAGGAACCACAACCGTGTTGCAAAAAATAAAGAAAAACCACTGAAATCCTGATAACAGGCTTTCGCGGCTCACTGCAAAATTGAACATAAACACACCTTAACCGAAGAATGCCCGCCGCAAGGACGGGCATTGCAGGGGCCAGATTACTGCTGATGTTTAAGGATAAATTGACCTTTCGGCGCAACAGGGAAGCCCTGTTCGATGTCGTAAATCACATCACCACGTAAGAGGGTTTTCGTGATACGCGCGCCAATGGTACGGCCAACATACGGGCTGACTTTGTGGCGATATTCCAGATCGTCATTGGTAAGAACATAGCTGCTATTCGGCTGAATGAAGACGAAGTCGGCATCTTTTCCTGGGGCGATACGGCCTTTTTGCTGCAGACCGAAAATATCTGCTGCGTTAGTCGCCATTAATTTGCCGAACATTTCCAGAGACATACCGCGTTTCTGTACCGCTTCATCGAACATCACGTCCATGCAGCTTTGCAGACCGGCGATACCGCCCCATGCTTTCATGATGTTGCCCGCTTTCATTTCCGGCGGGCATGGAGAGTGGTCGGAAACCAGGCAGTCGATTTCACCGTTAAACAGTTTTTCCCACATGCCTTTCTGGTTTTCCAGATCGCGGATCGGCGGAGAACACTTCGCCAGGGTGCCAATTTCTTCGAACTGATCGGTATCCAGCACAAAGTAATGCGGGCAGGATTCACAGGTAACGTCCTGACCTTCCTGACGTGCACGAGTGACTTCCTCAACACCTTCCGGGCTGCTGACGTGGCAAACGTGCAGACGGCAACCAGCAACTTTCGCCAGGTACAGTACGCGGCGAATCGCTTCCACTTCGGTAAATACCGGACGCGAAGCCACATAGTCATGAGCAGTTACGCGACCTTCACGCTTCGCTTCGTCACCCAGTTCGTCACAGATCAGCGCGTTTTCGCAGTGCACCAGCACCGGCTGACCCAGTTCGCCCAGCTTCTGCGCGCCTTTGAAGAACTGCCAGTCGTTTACATCACGGAAGTCGTTGTCGATACCGCGATCGCCACAGGTCGCAACGAAGCATTTGAAGCCGACAACGCCCACTTCATCCAGCTCATGCAGACGGTCGATGTTGTAAGACACCAGGCCACCGAGTTGTGCCGCATCGATAGTCAGCTTGCCTTTAGCAGCATCGAACTTCAGTTCAATAGAAGCGCGGTCAACCGTTGCAGGCAGCTGGTTGAGCGGCATTTCGATCATGGTGGTGATACCGCCTTTTGCCGCTGCGCGAGTACCAGTTTCATAACCTTCCCAGTGGCTACGGCCCGGTTCAGAAATATGGGTGTGCGCATCGACCATGCCCGGAGAAACCACCAGGCCAGACGCATCCATAACTTCTTTTGCATCGCCCAGATCCTGACCGATAGCGGCAATTTTTCCGCCTTTAATGGCGATATCTACAACGCGAGCTTCGTTTTCTAAAATGACGGTGCCGTTTTTAATAATTAAATCAAAAGACATAACAAACTCCTTGTAAAATACAGATTGGTTTTTCTAACTCAATTTTGAATATCGGGATTAATTAACCTGTGACTTTTTGTTCTCCTGTTTTTTCGACTGCTGTGCGTTTTTTTAATAAAGCGTAGGCCGCAAAGGCGACGATAACGCCGACAAACCATGAAACACGCGATAACGGTTCCATGACCGGAATAAATTTACCGCCGAGAGATAAAATAACCGCTACCAGAGTTACTGAGAACGCCGTGAGATTAAATCCGTTATCGTAATATTTGAAATCACCTGAAGCGGTATACAGTTCATCAAGATTAATTTGTCCGCGCATCACCACAAAATAATGCGCCATCATGACACCAATTACCGGACCCAGCATTCCACCGATAATATCGAGGAACAGATAAATACTGTCCTGATTTTCCATTAATTTCCACGGGCAGATCAGCAAACTGATAATACTGGCAATCAGTACGCCGGTTTTATAGGTCAGTTTCGTTGGTGCAATAGCGGCAATCTGATAACCGGCTGGAATAATATTACCGGTGGCGTTAGTGGAAATGGTCGTCATCAGAATAACCAGTACCGCAAAGAACGAGGCGAACAAGCTGTCCCAACGTTGAACAATATCCAGCACGTTCCAGGTATCAGCGCCGTAATGAATACTGGCGCCAGCAATAATACTTACCCCGGCGACCGCAAACAGAATATAGGCCACCACTAATCCCAGCGTTTGCCCCAGCGCCTGCTCACGGAAAGAGTGGGCGTTTTGCGTAAAGTCAGATGCACTCACCGCCGGTGCCGCCCAGACCGCAACCACCGCGTTTATCACCACCAGGAACAGGAAGCCACCGTTTTCTGCTTTCTGCACTCCACTGGGGATGTAGTCGAGGATTGGACCGATCCCAACCAGCGAAATCGCCCAAATCGCCATGCCGCCGAAAACGATATAGATGCACGGGTTAAGAATGGCGGTGAATTTATTTAAAACTTTGCCGCCGCCAAAACCAATACCAACGTTAACCAGCCAGAAGAGTAAGAAAGTGATTAAGCCCGGTAGAGAAAGGCCTAACAGAGTGAAATCACCACCGAGAGTTAAAAATCCCGGCCAGATTTTGCCAATCAGAATCAAGCAGGCCAGTGACCCCGCGTAACATTGCAGGCCAAACCACATAATGGCAGCAATACCGCCTCTTAATAATCCGGGAAACAGTGCGCCACGTACGCCATAAGAAGCACGCAGGATCATGGCAAACGGTACGCCGTATTTACTGCCCGCAGCACCGTTTAATACCATTACCGCGGCAATGAAAAAGGCGCTGAGGATAATTGCCAGCATAATACTAAAGGTAGACAAGCCGAGAATAAAAAAGCCGCCGACCATCACATAATTGGGAACGTTATGAACCGAACCCATCCATAAGGTAAAATAGTTAAATGTTTTCCAGGTCCGCTGGCTTTGCGTTTTCGGCAATAGATCTTCGCTATAGCCGCGTTGCTGGAATAGTTTTCTCTGATGTTCCATAAATCCCTCTTAATTTCACGTATCGAATAACGTTGTTTTAATCTAGCTATGAGGAACAAATAAAAATATTATTTTTAATACTGAAGCAACGTCGTTGGCTGCTTTCTTTTTTTAATATTGCTGGCCGATTCATTTGCTGATATCGGCCATTTTTATTGCGGGCATCAGGCCAGTTTATGATTCGCCATTAATTCCAGCGCCTGCACTAACGCAGAGTGATCCAACTGGCTGCCACCGTTTGCCGCACAGGTATTAAATAGCTCCTGGCAGGTCGCGGTGTTTGGCAGGTTCAGCGCCAGTGCTTTCGCACTTTGCAGTGCCAGGTTGAGATCTTTCTGGTGCAGAGCGATTTTGAAGCCCGGATTAAAGGTGCGTTTAATCATGCGCTCACCGTGAACTTCCAGAATACGTGAGGAAGCAAAGCCGCCCATCAGCGCCTGGCGCACACGTACCGGGTCCGCACCGGCTTTTGAAGCAAACAGCAGGGCTTCAGAAACCGCTTCAATATTGAGCGCCACGATAATCTGGTTTGCCACTTTGCAGGTTTGACCGTCGCCGTTACCACCCACGAGGGTGATATTTTTACCGAGCAGTTCAAACAGCGGTTTCACGCGTTCAAATACCGCTTCGTCACCGCCAACCATAATTGACAACGTCCCTTCACGCGCGCCGATTTCACCGCCGGAGACTGGCGCATCGAGATAATCGCCACCCAGTTCATTCACCTGACGAGCGAAACGTTTAGTTTCAATCGGTGAAATGGAGCTCATATCAACAATGGTCTTGCCCTTCAGCGCGGCTTTGGTACAACCATTTTCACCAAACAGAACTTCTTCAACGTGCGGCGTATCCGGCACCATTATAAAAATGATGTCGGCAGCGTCCGTTACCTGGCGCGCGGTGTCGACATTAACAGCACCGAGTGACAGTAATTCATCAGCAACCGGTCCAATGGTCGTGACATGTAATTGATGACCGGCACGCGCCAGATTAATGGCCATCGGAGTACCCATAATGCCTAAGCCAATAAATCCCAGTTTCATAATTAACCTCTTTTTAAATGTCGCTATTCCTGAATCTAGACAACACGATCCCCTGCCGACTTAGCGGCCTAAAAAAGCATTGCCTGAACAGCGTTACGTTTTAACGGTACGGATCCATCCAGCGTAAACCAGCTTCCGTGGTGGTTTGAGGTTTATATTCACACCCAACCCAACCGTTGTAGTCAGAATTTTCAATTACCGTAAAGAGATATTCGTAATTAATTTCTCCGGTCCCTGGTTCGCCGCGATGTGGATTATCGGCAATTTGCAGGTGACCAATTTTATCGGCCCATTGGGTCATGGTGTTGGTTAATTCACCTTCCATCCGCTGCATGTGATAAATGTCATACTGAATTTTCAAATTGCAGCAACCAACATCATCAATCAATTTCAGCGCCTGCCGAGTTCCGGTGAGATGGAAACCAGGAATATCAAAATGGTTAATAGGTTCAATCAGTAATAAAATATCTTCTTTCATCAGCATATTCGCGGCATAACGTAGGTTTTCTACAAGCGTTGCGTGAATCTGTTCACTGCTGAAACCTGCCGGTGTTTTACCGACCAGACAGTTAATTTTTTTATTACCCAACACACGGGCATAACGAATCGCTGCTGCTACGCCATCACGAAACTCGTCTTCACGGCCAGGAATACAGGCAATACCCCGCTCGCCTGCCGCCCAGTCACCCGCCGGTAAATTGTGCAGCGTATGCTCGAGTTTATTACTCGCCAGTACCTGTTTTAATTCTTCAATGTCGTAGTCATAAGGAAACATAAATTCAACACCGCGAAAACCACACTGCGCGGCTTTCTCAAAACGGGCGAGAAAATCATATTCACCAAATAACATCGATAAATTAGCAGAGAAACGTAACATTATTTATCTCCCTTATTCATAGTGCATGAAGCAGGTTTCAGTCGGCGCGTCCGCTGCGCTATCAGCGATATCTTCAAATTCCATGACGTTATCCAGTTCACTGCCCATCGAAATATTGGTTACACGTTCAAGCATAATTTCCACCACCACCGGGACACGGTACTGCGCCATTAAGGCTTTCGCCTGTTCAAAGGCTGGAGCAATATCTTCCGGTTTGAAAACGCGAATAGCTTTACAACCTAAACCCTCCGCGACTTTCACGTGGTCAACGCCATAACCGTTCACATCACTGGAGTTAATATTTTCGAACGCGAGCTGTACGCAGTAATCCATATCAAATGCGCGTTGCGACTGGCGAATCAGACCGAGATAGGCGTTATTGACCAGCACATGGATGTACGGAATGTTGAACTGTGCGCCAACGGCTAATTCTTCAATCAGGAACTGGAAGTCGAAGTCACCGGAAATCGCCACCACATTGCGCTCTGGATCAGCAGCACACACGCCCAGCGCCGCCGGAATGGTCCAGCCCAGCGGGCCTGCCTGACCACAGTTGATCCAGTGACGGTCTTTAAAGACATGCAGCATTTGCGCCGCAGCGATTTGTGACAGGCCGATGGTGGTGACATAGCAAACATCACGTCCAAAGGCTTTGTTCATCTCTTCATACACGCGCTGTGGTTTCACTGGCACGTTGTCGAAGTGAGTTTTACGCAACAAAGTACGTTTGCGCTGCTGGCACTCAGCAACCCACTCTTTACGGCATGGCAGACGACCTGCTTTTTGCATCTCCTGCGCCACTTCAACCAGCAGCGTCAGCGCCGCTTTGGCGTCGGAGACAATGCCGAGATCCGGACACAGCACGCGGCCAATTTGCGTCGGTTCAATATCGATATGAACGATTTTGCGCCCTTCGGTGTATTTCTCTACCGAACCGGTATGACGGTTGGCAAAACGGTTACCGATACCAAACACCATGTCCGACGCCAGCAACGTTGCGTTACCGTAACGATGCGCGGTTTGCAGACCCACCATCCCGGCCATCAGTTCGTGATCGTCCGGGATACAGCCCCAGCCCATCAGCGTTGGGATCACCGGGACGCTGGTCAGTTCGGCAAACTGTTGTAACAGCGCCGCGGCATCGGCGTTGATTACCCCGCCCCCGGCAACAATCACCGGACGTTCGGCCTGAATTAACATTTCTACCGCTTTTTCGATCTGCGTACGGCTGGCAGCAGGTTTGTAGGCCGGCAGCGGTTCGTACATGTCAGGATCAAACTCGATTTCCGCAACCTGAACGTCGAACGGTAAATCCACCAGTACCGGACCCGGACGACCAGAACGCATCAGGTGAAATGCCTGTTGCAGCACACGAGGCACCAGCGCCGCTTCACGTACTGTAACCGCCATTTTACTGACCGGCTTGGCGATAGATTCGATATCTACGGCCTGAAAATCTTCTTTATGCAGACGGGCTCTCGGAGCCTGGCCGGTAATGCACAGAATAGGAATGGAATCAGCAGAAGCAGAATAGAGCGCGGTGATCATGTCAGTACCCGCCGGACCTGAAGTCCCCAGACAAACGCCGATATTCCCAGCCGTTGCGCGGGTATAGCCTTCCGCCATGTGCGACGCACCTTCCACGTGACGCGCCAGAATGTGACGAATACCGCCGTGCTTACGCATCGCTGAGTAGAACGGATTGATTGCAGCTCCCGGAACGCCGAAGGCGGTGGTGATACCTTCTTTCTCCAGCACATACATTGCCGCGTCAACGGCTCTCATTTTTGCCATTTTATTCCTACCTCTATTAATTGGAAAAATTTTCCAACTTTCAAATTTTGTCAAAAAAACCCGCTCCGCAGAGCGGGATGCGACAGACACTATGGATGAGCTTTCAGTCCCAACGCCGTGCTGATATCGCGGGCGGTGTCTCTGACCAGCTCACCCTGACTGACAAAACGATCTTCTGTCAGTCTTGATGAAGGCCCGGAGATGGAGATAGCGGCAACAACACTACCTACATCATCGTAAATTGCTGAAGCTATGCAATTCAGGCCTACAACATGCTCTTCTTTATCTACGGTATAGCCCAGTTCACGCGCTTGTTCCAGGTCCTTCAGCAAGGTGGGCATATCCACAAGCGTCGTTGGCGTAAACTGCTGCAAACCGGTTTGCAGGATGATGCTCATCAGCTCCTCTTCCGCCAGCGGATAAAGCAGCGCCTTGCCCGCACCGGAAGCATGTAGCGGTAGACGACTGCCCAGCGGCGCACACATCCTGACCATCGATTTACACTCTAACTGACCAATTAATACCGCTTCATTGCCGTTACGAATCGCGACATTGACCGTCTCGCCGGAAAGCAGCATCAGGCGGCGCATAAATGGCCCGGCGACGGAGAGGACATCACGGTTATGGATGTACGCCGCGCCGACGTTAAAGACACCTAATCCTATATGCCACCAGCCTAACTGACTGTCCTGATAGACAAAATCCGCTGCCTGTAAAACCTTTAACAGGCGAAAGGTCGTCGAGAGCGGCAAATCCAGATTGAGAGAAATATCGCTAACCGACGAACTTCCTCCACTTTTTTCCAGATATTGCAGAATCGCAATTCCCCGCTCTAACGCCTGTGCGCCCTTCTGTGCCACAGGCTCCGCCTGTCCTGGCCTGCCGCGCCGTCTAACTTCCGTCATACCTACGTTAACTCCGACCTACAAGTGAGCATAAACAATGAACAATTAGTTTATCTTATGCAAGTCGGTTGCAGGCGTCACGCAAAACAGAGCTCCTGTTCAGGAATACTTTCAACATCACAGTTGTCACTGCCGCCGCGATCGATGGTCAGAAAATCGGTGACGCGCTGCCAGGCGAAAAGCGGGTGATGCCAGACGTTACGATGATAATTCACCCCCTGCTCACCGTTGGTGATAAACGCCCGCAGCGTTGACAGGTCTGGTTTATCGTCACCTGACGCCACGACCACTACAAACACTTCACCTTTCATCGGGATAAAGGCCTGAGTACCCAGCGGATGACGTTCGAGTTCGTGGATGGTCAGCGGCAGATTCGCCGGTTGCGCGCGGTTAATGCTGATAAGCGTACGGTCTTGCTCAAGAATCTCAACCAGCGCCAAATCGTGATAGCGCTCCACCAGGCCATTGTTAATATGGAAAAAATCCCGTTGCTGCGTTTCGATAACGTCGCCATAAGCACAGAAGGCTTCCTGACTTAACGGTAATACCTGAAGTTTCATCTTTTTGTCCTTGTAACATAATTCCGTTCAACCAGCGCCGACCGGTCAGCTTGGTTTCAATAACAGGCAATCTAAAACCTAAAGAGAACAACATCAACACAAAAGTTGGAATATTTTTCCAAAACTAGATTTAGCCCACAAATCACGCAGGGTTATCATGTGAAAATACAGGTAAATCAAAGGACAGGAAAATCACGCAACCTGCGGATTTAAAAGGGGATACCTGAAGATGTTTGATCCAGAAACTTTGCGGACTTTCATTGCTGTTGCCGAAACGGGAAGTTTTTCAAAAGCGGCAGAACGATTATGTAAAACCACGGCGACCATCAGTTATCGCATTAAGCTTCTGGAAGAGAATACCGGAGTGGCGCTGTTTTTCCGCACGACTCGTAGCGTGACGTTGACGGCGGCTGGCGAGCATCTACTTTGTCAGGCCAGAGACTGGCTGAGCTGGCTGGAAAGTATGCCCAGCGAGTTACAACAGGTGAATGATGGCGTGGAACGCCAGGTGAATATCGTCATCAACAACCTGCTCTATAACCCCCAGGCCGTTGCCCAATTGCTGGCGTGGCTGAATGAACGTTACCCGTTTACCCAGTTTCACATCTCCCGACAAATCTATATGGGCGTCTGGGATTCGCTACTTTACGAAGGTTTTTCACTGGCCATCGGCGTCACGGGAACCGAAGCACTGGCAAATACTTTTAGCCTTGATCCCTTAGGTTCGGTGCAATGGCGCTTTGTCATGGCGGCAGATCATCCACTGGCGAAGGTTGAAGAGCCGCTAACAGAAGCGCAGTTGCGGCGCTTTCCTGCGGTCAATATTGAAGACAGCGCCCGCACCTTAACCAAACGCGTCGCCTGGCGTTTGCCGGGGCAAAAGGAGATTATTGTTCCTGATATGGAAACGAAAATCGCCGCCCATCTGGCGGGCGTTGGCATTGGTTTTTTGCCAAAATCACTTTGCCAGTCGATGATTGATAGTCAACAACTGGTCAGCCGGGTCATTCCAACGATGCGCCCGCCTTCGCCATTGAGTCTGGCATGGCGTAAATTTGGCAGCGGCAAAGCGGTGGAAGATATTGTGGCCTTGTTTACCCAGCGCAGGTCGGAAATCAGTGGATTTTTAGAAATTTTCGGCAACTCACACAGTTAAAAATCAAGTTTCCTTGCGCGTTGGCGCGTAAAATAGCGCGCAAGCTGATTTGAGGTTCACTTTTTACTATGCAAGAGAGACACACGGAACAGGACTATCGTGCCCTGCTGATTGCTGATACGCCCATTATTGATGTTCGCGCCCCCATCGAGTTTGAGCAAGGCGCAATGCCCGCCGCTATCAATCTGCCGTTAATGAATAATGATGAACGCGCCGCCGTTGGCACCTGCTATAAACAGCAAGGGTCTGACGCGGCGCTGGCGCTGGGGCATAAACTGGTGGCGGGTGAAATTCGTCAGCAGCGCATGGACGCCTGGCGGGCAGCGTGTCTGCAAAATCCGCAAGGTATTCTCTGCTGCGCCCGTGGCGGTCAACGTTCACATATTGTGCAACGCTGGCTGCATGAAGCGGGGATTGATTATCCGCTGGTGGAAGGCGGTTATAAGGCTCTGCGCCAGACCGCGATTCAGGCGACCATTGAACTGGCACAAAAACCGATAGTGCTGATTGGCGGTTGTACCGGCAGCGGCAAAACGCTGTTAGTGCAACAACAGCCGAACGGTGTTGATCTGGAAGGGCTGGCGCGCCATCGCGGTTCTGCTTTTGGTCGCACATTGCAGCCGCAACTTAGTCAGGCGAGTTTTGAAAACCTGCTGGCTGCCGAAATGCTAAAAACCGACGCCCGTCAGGAGCTGCGCCTGTGGGTGCTGGAAGATGAAAGCCGGATGATCGGTTCGAATCACCTGCCGGAATGCCTGCGCGAGCGAATGACTCAGGCGGCGATTGCGGTGGTAGAAGATCCGTTTGAGATCCGTCTTGAGCGCCTGAACGAAGAATATTTCTTGCGTATGCATCATGATTTTACCCATGCTTATGGCGACGAACAGGGCTGGCAGGAGTATTGCGAATACCTGCATCACGGACTTTCGGCGATTAAGCGTCGGCTGGGGCTACAGCGCTATAACGAACTGGCTGCAAGGCTGGATGCGGCGCTGACAACGCAACTCACCACCGGCAGCACCGACGGTCATCTGGCCTGGCTGGTCCCGTTACTTGAAGAATATTACGACCCGATGTATCGCTATCAGCTTGAGAAAAAAGCGGAAAAAGTTGTCTTTCGCGGTGAATGGGCGGAAGTGGCGGAATGGGTTAAGACGCAGTGATGGGCGGTATTCTGAAACGGCGATTGTCGTGAGAACAGAATGGTTGCACCAGAATACAGATATAAAAAAACCGACATGACAGTCGGTTTTTTTATTTTTTCCGCCCAAGACTTGGTGGTTCCGGGCAGAAATGAAACAGTCCTCATCTAGCAAGTGAATTATAAGTCAGGATGCCTACATATTCAAACAGCTATGTTGGCGATACAATCCCGACGCTAGTAGCAAGACTGCCGGATGCGGCGTAAACGCCTTATCCGGCCTACACAATCTTGCAAAATCAATATATTGCACGCTCTTCGTAGGCCAGATAAGACTTTGCGCATCAGGCAATCTAACGCCTGTCATTACCCCGCAAACTGCCTGAACAGCGCCTTACCCTTAACCAGTCTCGCGCCCAGCCAGCCGCCGCAAAGCGACAGCAGCAGTGCACCGCTGCACGGCAGCACAATCCACAATCGCCAGTCTGGCTCCCACGGGAAATCAAACACTTTCGCCTGCAACACTGCCAGCGCCGTTTCCGCACCAATTGCGGCTACCAGGCCGGAAACAAACCCAAGCATGGCGAACTCACACCACAATGTCGTGCGCAGCAGTTTTTTCCCCGCACCGAGTGTGCGCCACACCACCAGCTCCTGATGACGCTGACGCATTCCCACCTGCACCTGTGCCAGCAACAGCAACATACCGCAGGCGGTGACCAGCACCACCATCACTTCCAGCGCCCGACTTACCTGCTCCAGCACCTGACCGACCTGTTTTAAAATCGCGCCAATATCTAACAGGCTAATGGTCGGGAACTGGCGGTTGAGTTGCGTCAACATGCCGTTGCCATTCTCCCAGCGGAAACTGGTAAGCCAGCTCTGCGGCTGCCCGTCCAATGCCCCTTCCGGGAAAATAAAATAGAAATTAGGCCGCAGACTTTCCCAGTCCACTTTGCGCAGACTGGTCACTTTAGCGCGGAACTCCTGGGTATCGCCCATAAAAGTCACGGTATCCCCGAGGGCAACGTTTAAGCGTTTCGCCAGTCCCTCTTCCATCGACACTTCATCGGCTTTTGGCGGCCAGTTACCGGCGACAATCGGATTATGATCGGGCCGCGTATTTTGCCAGGTAAGATTGAGTTCGCGATTAAGCGCCTCATCTTCATTGCCTTCTGTCGGCTTGTCGTTAATCGCCGTCAGCCGCGCACGCACCACTGGATAAAACGATTCCGGGACTATGTGATGTTCCGCGAGGAACGCTTTTAGCGGCGTAACCTGTTCTGTGGCGATGTTGATTAAAAAGTAGTTAGGACTTTCTGGCGGTAGCTGCTGTTGCCAGCGATCGAGCAGATCGCCACGCAACACCAGCAACAGTGCCAGCAGCATAAAGGAGAGCGAAAATGCCGAAAGCTGGCTTAACGTTGACCACGGCTGACGTAACAGGCGGCTAACCGCCAGGCGCAGAGGTAGCGATTTCAGCGTCATGCGGCGAAGTACATTCAGCAGCATCCAGCCCAGAACACCGCACAGCAAAGCCAGTACTACCGCGCCCGCCAGCACCGCCCAGAGCAGCATACTGCCCCCCATTAATCCGGCGAGCAGCAGCACAACCACCACACTGACAATCGGCAGATAAAACTTCAGCGGCCAGACGTTCGCTACCACATCATTACGTAATACGCGTAAAGGCTGCGTTGCCAGCAACAAGCGGTATGGTCGTAGCCCCACCAGCAGCGAGATGACCGTCATGGTGCCCAGCGCCCATAGCCATGGCCAGAGGCTGGCTGGCGGTAGTGCAGCAGGCAGAACGGGCTTGAGCAGCACCATCAACACGTTTTCGAACAACAGGCCTATCGCCCCACCGGTAATGGCTGAAAGCGCCAGCACCATCAGCCACTGACCGACGATTAGCTTACGCAGTTGCGCTCGCCCTGCCCCCAGCGTTTTGAGGATCGCCACCAGATCGTAGCGGCTGCGACAGTAATGATTCATCGCCACCGCCACCGCCGCCACTGCCAGCAGCAAGGTCAGAAGCGCCGAAAGCAGCAGGAACTGTTGCGAGCGTTCCATTGAGCGCCCCAGCGCGCCTTCGTCCTGTTCCAGACCGTACCAGCGTTGTTCGGGTTTAAGCTGGGGTAACAACCATTTCTCATAGCCGTCGAGCTGGTTCTCGTTGCCGCCGAATTTATAGCGCCAGGTGACCCGACTTCCCGGCTGCACGGCTCCGGTTTTATCGACATCCGCCAGATTCATCATCAGGCGCGGAGCCATCTGGAAGGGGTTAAAACCGGAATCCGGTTCCTGAATCACTTCTCCGGCAATCCGCAAGGTGGCATCGCCCACGTCAATGGTGTCGCCCGTTTTCAGGTTAAGCAGTGCCATCAGGCGTGGGGCCAGCAATACGCTGCCCGCCTGCGGTTTCAGGCCTGGGGGATTAGTTTGCAGATCGCCATACATCGGGTAGATATCATCCACCGCTTTGACATTCGCCAGCTGCGGTGTGTCGCCCGCAAAGGTCATCGTGGCGAAAGTCAGCTGCTTGCCAACTTTCAGGCCGCGCTTTTGAGCTTCCTCCAGCCACGCTTGTGGCACTTCGCGCGAACTGCGCAACGCCCGATCGCCCGCCATAAACTCACGGCTTTGCTGGCTTAAACCTTTCTCCATGCGATCGCTGATATTACCCAGCGCCAGCACGCAGGCCACCGCAAGGCTTAGCGCCAGCCAGACAATTAATAGCGACGGCGAGCGCCATTCGCGCCAGAACCAACGTGCAATCATGCTTCCTCCTGCAACTGCCCGTTCACCAGCCGTAAGCAGCGGTCGCAGCGTGCCGCCAGTTGCAGGTCGTGGGTCACCATAATCAACGTGGTGCCATGTTCACGGTTGAGGGAAAACAGCAGGTCGGCAATTTTATCGCCCGTCTGGCGGTCAAGGTTGCCGGTAGGTTCATCAGCAAATAGCACATCTGGCCGACCGTTAAAGGCACGCGCCAGCGCCACACGTTGCTGTTCGCCGCCGGAAAGCTGTGCCGGAAGATGATCAAGTCGTTTGCCCAGCCCTAACTGTTCGAGCAATGCTTTCGCCCCGTTACGACTTTCCGCGCTACTCTCACCGCGCAGCAGCGCCGGAAGCTCGACGTTTTCCAGCGCGTTAAGGGTCGGAATTAACATAAATGACTGAAAAACAAAGCCTACGTGCTTCGCGCGCAATTTTGCCCGCGCTTCTTCGTCCATATTATGTAGCGGTTGTCCCACCAGACTCACTTCGCCACTGCTGCCGTCATCCAGCCCGGCGAGGATCGCCAGCAAGGTTGACTTACCCGATCCCGACTCGCCCACCAGCGCGATGGTCTCGCCACGTTTGACAACCAGCTCAACTCCGGTGAGGATGGAGAGTTCATGCTCCCCCTGACCGACGGACTTCTTAAGATGATGAACTTCAACAATGTTTTCCGCTGGCATTTGCCCTTCCTGTTCCTGGTCCTGTTAACCTTCCGTGCCGCCGCAGCGGACACGTTATTGATTCTGGGTGATAGCCTGAGCGCCGGGTATCGAATGTCTGCCAGCGCGGCCTGGCCTGCCTTGTTGAATGATAAGTGGCAGAGTAAAACGTCGGTAGTTAATGCCAGCATCAGCGGCGACACCTCGCAACAAGGGCTGGCGCGCCTTCCGGCTCTGCTGAAACAGCATCAGCCGCGCTGGGTGCTGGTTGAACTGGGCGGCAATGACGGTTTGCGTGGTTTTCAGCCACAACAAACCGAGCAAACGCTGCGCCAGATTTTGCAGGATGTCAAAGCCGCCAACGCTGAACCATTGTTAATGCAAATACGTCTGCCTGCAAACTATGGTCGCCGTTATAATGAAGCCTTTAGCGCCATTTACCCCAAACTCGCCAAAGAGTTTGATGTTCCGCTGCTGCCCTTTTTTATGGAAGAGGTCTACCTCAAGCCACAATGGATGCAGGATGACGGTATTCATCCCAACCGCGACGCCCAGCCGTTTATTGCCGACTGGATGGCGAAGCAGTTGCAGCCTTTAGTAAATCATGACTTATAAAGCAACGGAGATCCTGACAGGTAAAGTTATGCAAAAATCGGTCTTAATTACCGGATGTTCCAGTGGAATTGGTCTGGAAAGCGCGCTCGAATTAAAACGCCAGGGTTTTCATGTGCTGGCAGGTTGCCGGAAACCGGATGATGTTGAGCGTATGAACAGCATGGGATTTACCGGCGTGTTGATCGATCTGGATTCGCCAGAAAGTGTTGATCGCGCAGCCGACGAAGTGATCGCCCTGACCGATAATTGTCTGTATGGGATCTTTAACAATGCCGGATTCGGCATGTATGGCCCCCTTTCCACCATCAGCCGTGCGCAGATGGAACAGCAGTTTTCCGCCAACTTTTTCGGCGCACACCAGCTCACCATGCGCCTGTTACCCGCGATGTTGCCGCACGGTGAAGGGCGTATTGTGATGACCTCATCGGTGATGGGATTAATCTCCACACCGGGTCGTGGCGCTTACGCGGCCAGTAAATATGCGCTGGAGGCGTGGTCAGACGCACTGCGCATGGAGCTGCGCCACAGCGGAATTAAAGTCAGCCTGATCGAACCTGGTCCCATTCGTACTCGCTTCACCGACAACGTCAACCAGACGCAAAGTGATAAACCAGTCGAAAATCCTGGCATCGCCGCCCGCTTTACGTTGGGACCGGAAGCGGTGGTCGACAAAGTGCGCCATGCTTTTATTAGCGAGAAGCCGAAGATGCGCTATCCGGTAACGCTGGTGACCTGGGCAGTAATGGTGCTTAAGCGCCTGCTGCCGGGGCGCGTGATGGACAAAATATTGCAGGGGTGAGTTGAAGCGCGCGCTTAAGCCCCCATGTCAAAGAAAATATCGACAACAGAGAGCGACTCCATGTCCGTAGAAAATATTGTCAACATTAACGAATCTAACCTGCAACAGGTTCTTGAACAGTCAATGACCACACCTGTGCTGTTCTATTTTTGGTCTGAACGTAGCCAGCACTGTTTGCAGTTAACCCCAATTCTGGAAAGCCTCGCGGCGCAGTACAACGGGCAATTTATTCTGGCGAAGCTGGACTGCGACGCGGAGCAGATGATTGCCGCCCAGTTTGGTCTGCGCGCGATTCCGACCGTGTATCTGTTCCAGAACGGGCAACCGGTAGACGGCTTCCAGGGGCCGCAACCGGAAGAAGCGATCCGCGCCCTGCTGGATAAAGTGCTGCCGCGCGAAGAAGAGCTGAAAGCGCAGCAGGCGATGCAACTGATGCAGGAAGGCAATTACACCGACGCCCTGCCATTGCTGAAAGACGCCTGGCAGTTGTCGAATCAGAACGGGGAAATCGGCCTGCTGCTGGCAGAAACGCTGATTGCGCTGAACCGTTCTGAAGATGCAGAAGCGGTGCTGAAAACCATTCCGTTGCAGGATCAGGACACCCGCTACCAGGGGCTGGTGGCGCAAATCGAACTGCTGAAGCAGGCGGCAGATACGCCGGAAATTCAGCAGCTGCAACAGCAGGTGGCAGAGAATCCAGAAGATGCCGCACTGGCGACGCAACTGGCGCTGCAACTGCATCAGGTTGGGCGCAATGAAGAGGCGCTGGAGTTACTGTTTGGGCATCTGCGTAAAGATCTCACCGCCGCAGACGGTCAGACGCGTAAAACGTTCCAGGAGATCCTCGCTGCGCTGGGTACGGGGGATGCACTGGCGTCGAAGTATCGCCGCCAGCTGTATGCGTTGTTGTATTGATTTTCCGTTGAAATGCGATGCTGTGCAGGTTTGCAGGCCTGATAAGACGCCAGCGTCGCATCAGGCATCGTCACATAACCGCCGGATGCGGCGTAAACGCCTTATCCGACCTACGATTCGGGCGCAGATTTCCAGGCATGATAAGACGCACCCGCGTCGCATCCGGCATCACATTATTTCTTCTTCAATTGCGTCACCACCAACTGGTGGCGCGAATTGTAAAATTTACGATAGGTTAAATAACAGGCAATAATGGTCGACAGGCTGGCGGTTGAGAGCAACATAAAGGTCACCATAATCTGATATTTAATCGCCTTCACCGGATCAATCCCGGCAAATATCAGCCCGGACATCATTCCCGGTAAACTCACTAAGCCAACCGTTTTTGCTGAATCGACCGTCGGAATTAAAGCCGCGCGAATACTGTCGCGAATCAATATCGCTGAAGCCTGTTTTGGTGTCGCACCAAGACTCAATTTCTCCTGAATCTGTTGCTGTTCGCTGATAAACCGCTGCCCGAGATTGTTGTAACACAACCCAACCGCCACCATCGCGTTACCGGCAATCATCCCGGCGATAGGGATCACCTGCATCGGGATAAATTCAATCGACCCTGAGAGAATCAGCACCGCCAGGGTAATTCCCGCCCCGACCGTAATGGCAATAAACGATGAGATAAAAGCTTTAGCAATATATTTACTGCGCTTTTGCGCATTCCACGCCGCATTAAAGCAGATAAATAACACCATCAATAATGTCAGGCTGGCATCATCAACGCTGAAAATATACTTCAGCACATAGCCGACAATAATCAGCTGAATTATCGCGCGCCCCACACTCCAGAGAATATCTTTCTCCAGCGCCAGTTTTTCTTTATGGCTAATTAAGATTGCGACAATCACCAGCATTAATGCCAGTGCCAGTGACTCGTTGGTAATATTATGCGTGTTCATAGCGTGCTTCCTGCATTTCTCCGGCATGCGGTTGCAGTGTAATCACCTTATCCGCATGATTAATTTCGTCTTTATCGTGCGTCACCCACAACACCGCAATATTTTGCTCACGTACATAGCGGTGGAGCATCTCATTGACGTTGCGTTTGTTGCTTTCATCCAGCGCACTGGTGATTTCGTCGAGCAATAAAACCTTCGGCATAAATTGTAGGTTACGAATCAATGAGATGCGTTGTTTTTCACCACCAGATAGCTCGGCGATATTTTTCGTCAAAATGGTGTCCGGCAAGGAGAAACGTTCGAGAAAATCGAGAAAAATGGCCGGGTCAGGCTGCTGGTTACGGATCTGCCAGGGAAAGATCAGGTTATCGTAGACCGTGTCGCCAAACAGAGCCGGCGTCTGGGCGCAGTAAGAAACTTGTTGGCGATAGGTTTCTGGCTTTAGTGTGCTGACATCCTCACCTTCAAACAGTAACGTTCCGCTGGTCGAGCTGATTAATGAAGCAACTATTTTTAGTAGCGTACTTTTGCCGCAGCCGGAAGGGCCGGTAATTAACTTAAATTCGCCAGCACGCAGCGAAAAATTGATGTTATTTAGAATCTTCGTATCGCCCGCCTGATATCCAACATTTTGCAGTTGGAGCAAAAGACTATTTTCCTGCATTGCCCATCCCTTTTCTGATTTTTACTAAAAACAGTTTATCCTCCGCAAGAATAAGGGGGAACTCTCTTTCAGTAATCAGGTATAATTTGTTTAATCAAGCAGCAATTTTGCTCTTTATGGACGGTACAACAGGAGGTTTTTCCGATGCTTATTTTTATCCCGATTCTCATTTTTGTCGCGCTGGTCATTGTTGGCGCGGGCGTCAAAATCGTTCCGCAGGGCTATCAGTGGACGGTAGAACGATTTGGTCGTTATACCAAAACGTTACAGCCGGGGCTAAGTCTGGTGGTGCCGTTTATGGACCGCATTGGTCGTAAGATCAATATGATGGAGCAAGTGCTCGACATCCCATCCCAGGAAGTTATCTCGAAAGATAACGCCAACGTCACTATCGACGCCGTTTGCTTTATCCAGGTGATTGATGCCCCGCGCGCGGCTTATGAAGTCAGCAATCTGGAACTGGCAATCATCAACCTGACCATGACCAACATCCGTACCGTTCTGGGTTCGATGGAACTCGATGAAATGCTCTCTCAGCGCGACAGCATTAACTCGCGTCTGCTGCATATTGTCGATGAAGCCACTAATCCGTGGGGGATAAAAGTCACCCGTATTGAAATTCGCGATGTGCGCCCACCGGCTGAGCTTATCTCTTCGATGAACGCGCAGATGAAAGCGGAACGTACCAAACGCGCTTACATCCTTGAAGCGGAAGGGATCCGTCAGGCGGAAATCCTCAAAGCCGAAGGTGAAAAACAGTCACAAATCCTGAAAGCGGAAGGCGAACGTCAGTCGGCATTCTTACAGGCCGAAGCGCGTGAACGTTCTGCCGAAGCGGAAGCCCGCGCAACCCAAATGGTGTCTGAAGCCATTGCTTCTGGTGACATTCAGGCGGTGAATTACTTCGTGGCGCAGAAATACACCGAAGCGTTACAGCAGATTGGTTCCTCCAGTAACAGCAAAGTGGTGATGATGCCATTAGACGCCAGCAGCCTGATGGGATCGATTGCCGGGATTGCTGAACTGGTGAAAGACAGCGCGAACGAGCGAAATAAATCATGATCGAGATGATAGCTATCCATCCGCATATTTTTTGGCTGAGTCTCGGCGGTCTGCTGCTGGCAGCCGAGATGCTGGGCGGCAATGGTTATCTACTGTGGAGCGGTGTCGCGGCGGTGATTACTGGCCTGGTGGTCTGGCTGCTGCCGCTGGGTTGGGAGTGGCAAGGGGTGATGTTTGCCGTCCTGACGCTGCTCGCCGCCTGGCTGTGGTGGAAATGGCTGGCACGAGGCGTGCGCGAACAAAAGCACAGTGACAGTCATTTAAACCAGCGCGGACAGCAATTGATCGGCAGACGATTTGTGCTGGAATCACCGTTAGTCAACGGGCGCGGTCATATGCGCGTCGGCGACAGTTCATGGCCCGTCAGCGCCAGCGAGGATCTCGGTGCAGGTACGCATGTTGAGGTGATTGCGATTGAAGGGATAACGCTGATCATCCGTGCGATCATCGCCTGATGCGACGCTGACGCGTCTTATCAGGCCTACAAAACTGTGCCCGAACCGTAGGCCGGATAAGGCGTTTACGCCGCATCCGGCGGTTATGCGCCGATGCCTGATGCGACGCGGGCGCGTCTTATCATGCCTGGAAAACGGCACTCAACCGTAGGCCGGATAAGGCGTTTACGCCGCATCCGGCGGTTATGCACCGATGCCTGATGCGACGCTGACGCGTCTTATCATGCCTGGAAGTCTGTGCCCGAACGTAGGCCGGATAAGGCGTTTACGCCGCATCCGGCGGTTATGCGTCGGTGCCTGATGCGACGCGGGCGCGTCTTATCATGCCTGGAAAACTGCACTCAACCGTAGGCCGGATAAGGCGTTTACGCCGCATCCGGCGGTTATGCGCCGATGCCTGATGCGACGCGGACGCGTCTTATCATGCCTGGAAGTCTGCGCCCGAACGTAGGCCGGATAAGGCGTTTACGCCGCATCCGGCGGTTATGCACCGATGCCTGATGCGACGCGGGCGCGTCTTATCATGCCTGGAAGTCTGTGCCCGAACGTAGGCCGGATAAGGCGTTTACGCCGCATCCGGCAGTTATGCGTCGGTGCCTGATGCGACGCGGGCGCGTCTTATCATGCCTGGAAGTCTGCGCCCGAATCGTAGGCCGCCTCCGCCATATTAACTGGCATTGGCAAATTACTCGTCACTACCTTTATTCATGTTTTTTTGGTCTTCATCCGGATAGTGTTTTTTTAGATATTCCAGGACGTTTTTATTGACCTTGTGTTGGGTATACACCCACCCTTTCCAGTAATCAGGCTGGTCCAGGTAAACTTCTGGCGGAATGGTGAAATCAGAAAGCGTTAACCATTCGGCTAACAGATCGGGGTTTCTCTTCTGGATCAACTGCAACAGCATGATCAGCGACATGGCAGAGGCAGGAGCCGTACTATCGCCGCTTAAATACTTCCACACCGTAGAGCGATTCGAACGAAAAAGGATGGGGAGCAGCGCCCTGTCCAGATTCATTTCATTAAAAATCTTCTCAAATTCATTCATTTAATTTTCCTGCCTGGCGTAAACCTCTTAAAAATTGAGATTTATCAAAGAAACGCATTCTAGCACACATCAGGAACCGCTTCACGTTTAGCCCAGAAACAACATTTATTTCGCTTATCAAAACAAGTCTTTACTCTTTTTTACATTGAAAGAGCACAAAATGATTTTCAATTTTATTTATATAAGAAACATTTTTTGTTTCCTATAGGTGATGTTTACGCTTACACAAGACAAAAACGCGCTTTACATCACACAAATGGCGGCGTAGATTTCGATTAAATCGCAACGCAAATTAATTCTTATAACAACGTTATACGTTGCTTATAGAAACAAATATGTGACTTACTTTGAACGAGAAAAAATGCATGAAAACTGTAAAGCTGTCTTTACTGGCTGTCGTTGTTGCTACCGCGGTAAGTCCATCTGCGTTTGCAGGTGATACTGTTGAGGCAGCAGCGACAGAATTAGCGGCAATCCAGCCAGGAATGTCGCAAATGGAAATTGATCAGAAAATTGGTCGATTTTTAGAAAGGACAGGAAATAGCGCAGCCGCACAAAATTACCTGATTGCGCATGATTACAAAACTACAACGCCTCAGGAAGATACAACAGCTTCTCCCGTACAGCCCACCAGTACGCTGAACCCGATAACCAATCAAGCGCAGATCGACCGCGACAACGGGCAGGATACTGCCATTCAGAACGCGCAGCACACTGCCAACTGGGCATCGCTGAAAGCCGATGATGCGCATCATGCCATTATGGTGGCGCAGACGGATATTGATGCCAATAAAGCCGCCATCACCAACACTCGCAATGATGTCTCCGCCGTACAGTCAGACGTCAGCACCATAAAAGGCGATGTCGCACATGCCCAGTCAACGGCTGACCATGCCAACGCTAACGCCAACACCGCACTGATGAACGGCCTCAAACTTTCCGCTGCCGTGACGGAAAATAAAAATAATATCGAACAGAACAGCAACGATATTGCTGACCAGCAGCAACAGCTCGACGAAACCCAGAAAACCGTTGCTGCCACCGGTGATGTACAGACTGCCGCCCGATATCAGGGCATGATTGACGCCAGACAGACAGCCGCTACCAACGCGCAGCAGGAACAAGCAGACACCCAGCAGCAACAAATTACCGATCAGCAGAAGCAAATCGACGCGACGCAAAAAACGGTTTCTGCACTTGGCGATGCCCAGACCAGCGCACATTATCAGCAGATGGTTAACGCCAGACTGACCGCACAAAATGATGCGAATGCGCGTATTGCAGCAGAACAAAAACAGAAAATTGATACCCTTGCGACTAACCAGGCAACTCAACAACATATCGATAGCGTGCAGTACGGGGAGCAAATTCAGCGTCTGGCGCAAGACTCAACGCAAACGCATGAACAAATTGACAGCCTGACACAAGACGCAACCCAAACGCATCAGCAGTTAAGCAACACGCAAAAACGAGTAGCGGATAACAGCCAGCAAATTAACACGCTCAATAACAATTTCAGTTCGCTGAAAAACGAAGTTGAAGATAACCGTAAAGATGCTAATGCGGGGATCGCGTCAGCCATTGCCATTGCCTCACAGCCGCAGGTGAAAACCGGTGATTTAATGATGGTGTCAGCGGGAGCAGGAACGTTCAACGGTGAATCTGCGGTGTCTGTCGGAACATCTTTTAATGCTGGAATTCATACGGTAATTAAAGCGGGAGTCTCAGCGGATACACAATCTGATTTCGGCGCAGGTGTCGGCGTGGGATATTCGTTCTAATTTTAATAGCAATTTCTTATTCGCAATTTTCCGCACATTATTTAAGGTTAACAATGATGAATAGCACCATTAAATCGTTTTCCCTGCTGGCGGTTATATTACTGGCTGGCTGTAGTTCACCCACTTCCCGCATCGCAGATTGCCAGGCGCAGGGCGTCAGTCATGACACCTGTTATCTCGCAGAACAACAGCGTCAGGCGGCTATTTTAAGTGCATCCGAGGCACAGGCATTTAAAAATGCAGAAGCCGCACAACATGCCCAGGCCGCTAAAAAATCCATTTATAAAGGATTTGGCGTCACTTTCAGAATGAGCAGTAAAAACTTTGCTTATCTCAATGATTCACTATGTGCCATAGATGAAGATAATACCGATGCTACGGTTTATCAGTCGGGTCTGTATAACGTCATTGTTTATCATCACACAGGAAAAGTCGCCTTAATGAAAGAAGGCCAGTTTGTGGGCTATTTAAAATGAAGGAGCAAAAGAAAATGGCCCTGACGCATATTATGATTATCGGTGCGTTTATTTTTGCCTTCTTGCAAGTAGCATTATTAGCCTCCCTGGTGCACGCTGTGAATGTTAACAACGAAATCCAGGAAGGCTTATTTCAGTCGGGGCGCATTATGGTAGAAAGTTTGCAGCATATTCTTTCGGTGCAAACAGGGATTAACTGATTTTCACCCCACCCGATGATGACAGCAGCCGGAGAGATTTTCGATAATCGGGCAGTCGGCGCTGTCATCGCCGGGGCAGGCATTCGCCAATGCCAGTAGCTGGTTGCGCATGGCTTGCAGTTCTTCGATATGTCGCTCGATCTCCGCCACCTTCTCCAGCGTGCGCCGTTTTACGTCGGCACTGTGCCGCTGCGGGTCGTTAAACAGATTCACCAGTTCGCCGCTTTCTTCCAGGTTAAAGCCCACCTGGCGTGCCTGGCGCAGTAAGGTCAGTTCGTTGAGATGCTGCTGCGTGTAGGTGCGATAACCGTTTTCGCTGCGCATCGGCGGTGTCACCAGTCCCTTCTCTTCATAGAAGCGAATGGCTTTGCTGGTCAGGCCGGTAATTTTTGCCACATCGCTAATGTTCATCGTTCGCGCAACGCCTCCTGTGCTTTGTTAAAGGGTTTCAACAGATAATCCAGCACGCTTTTTTTACCCGTGCGGATATCGACCGTCGCCACCATACCGGGAAATATCGGAAACTGCTGTTTATGTTTATTTTCCAGATGGTTGCTGAAGGTGCGAATGTACACCCGATAGTAATAAACATCGCGCCGTACTTCATCCTGAATGGTGTCCGGTGAAATCACCGCAACTTCTCCTGGTAAGCCGCCGTAGATGGAGTAATCGTAAGCGGTTATTTTCACCAGTGATTTTTGCCCCGGATGGATAAACGCCACATCGCGCGGGGAGATTTTTGCCTCAATCAGCAGTTGTTCATCCAGCGGCACGATGGTCATCAGTTTACCACCGGGGGCAATGACGCCGCCAACCGTGGTGACGTCAATGTCCTGAACAATGCCTCGTACCGGCGCAGTAAAGTTGAGCCTGGTGAGGGAATCTTCCCGCCCACGTATCACCGAACGCTGGGTTTCCACTTCCGCATTGGCTTTCGCTAACTCTTCGCGCGCCTGAACGTAATATTGTGTACGCACGTCACTGAGTTTGTTTTCCAGTTCATTGGCCTGACGTTGCAGGCGCAGCACTTCGACGCTGCTCGCTGCCCCCTGTTTCACCAGCGGCTGGGTCATCGCCAGTTCACGGTTGACCAGACTAATCCCCTGCGTCAGCCCGGCGGTGGCTTTGTTCAACCCGTCGCGGCGAGTGTTGTACAACGCCGTTTCCGACTCGATAAGTTCGGGGAATTTATTCAGTTCGTCGGGGAACACCAGCGGTTTATTGCTCACTTCCGCCCGCAGCCGCGCCGAGGTCGCCAGCGCCGCGTACAGGCGTGACATCGCTTCCTGGACATCGGATTCGGTTTTGGTGCGGTTAAGCTGCGCCAGCGGCTGGCCTTGCTCAACAATATCGCCCACTTTCACGTCGAGATGATACAAAATCCCGCCTTCCAGCGACTGCACCACCTGTTCGCGCCCGGAAGGTTCTACCGTGCCGCTGCCGGTGGTCACTTCATCAAGCTGGAAATACCACGCCCAGCCGAGAAAACAGAGCAGCATGACGACGGTCACACGTACCGCCAGCGCCGAACGCGGCAGGCGGGGTTCAGTCAGGCCACGGTTATATTGCAGTTGTCCGTTCATGCAGCAGACCCCTTATTCTTCTCCTGCAACACCACCCGTCGCGCCGTGGGTTCGCCCTGTTCACGCAAAATGGCCTCTTTCGCGCCATCCATCACAATCCGCCCCTGATCCATCACGATAATGCGGTCCACCAGTTGCAGCATCGCCGTGCGGTGAGTGGCGATGACCAGCGTGCGATGTCCAATCCACTGTTTCAGTTGTTCGATTAAATGCGCTTCCGCCATTTCATCCAGCGAGGCGCTGGGTTCGTCAAGCAGGACAATATTGGGTTGAGAGATAAGTAGCCGCGCCAACAGCAGCGTTTGCCGCTGACCGCCAGAAAGACCAAATCCCCCTTCCTGAATCATGTAGTTGAGGCCGTTTTTCTGCTTCTGTACAAAGGGCAGCGCCCCGCTGAGGGTTAACGCGCGTTCGATATCTTCATCGCTGGCTTCCGGCATCCCCATCGTCAGGTTTTCCCGCAGCGAGCCGAAGAACAGTCGTCCGGTCTGGCTGAGTAGCCCCATGTCGCGGCGCAGATCCGCCGGATCAAGTTGCCCGATGCTGATGTTATCCAGCAACACCAGCCCCTGCTGGGCGATACGCATTCCGGCGAGCATTTGCAGTAGCGTCGATTTACCCGCGCCGTTGCGCCCGAGAATGGCGATTTTCTCTCCGGCCTGAATGTTGAGTTTGCCAATCGCCACATCGGCAATCTTCTCTTCTTCGTCGTAATAAAACACCGCGTTGCTGAACTGATAATTACCGTGCAGCACCGCTTTATGCACCAGTTTGCCGTGCTCCGGCTGATCCACCGGGCGCTTCATCAGTTCATCAAGGCCGTTACGCGCCACTTTTGCCTGCTGCCAGCGCGAGAGTACGCCGGATATCTGCGACAGCGGCGCGATGGTGCGCGAAGCCAGGATCGTCGTCCCGACCAGTGCACCGGTGGTCATGTCGCCGTTCATCACCATAAAGCAGCCCACCAACAGCACCACCACGTAGACGATGGATTGCACTTCCTGGGTCCAGGTGAGCAGCAGCCCGGTGAGAAAGCGTTGCTTCATGCTGATGGACGAGGCTACGTCGTTGGTGTGATTCCACTGATTCTGAAAACGCTGCTCGGCGCGCAGCAGTTTAATGTCTTCAATCGACTGCACCGCTTCCACAAGCGTAGCGTTGCGTACCGCTGACTCGCGCATCCCTTCGTTCGCCAGCCGCGCCAGCGGGCGTTGCACCAGCAGGCCGGGGATCACTAATAAAGGCAGCGCCAGCAAAACAACCAGCACCAGCCAGCCGCCAATCATCCACAGAATAAAGACAAACAGCAGGAAGAACGGCAGGTCCGCCACCGCGCCGATGGTGGTGGAAGTAATAAGCTCCCGCACCGATTCCAGTTCGCGGATCTGCGAGATAAACGATCCGGTGGATTTCGAGCGCACGTTATTTTTCAGCCGTAATGCGTGACCAAACACGCGGTCCGAAATACGCAGATCCGCCCGTTTGCCAATCATATCCGAGAGGTGCGTGCGCACCATGCGCATACAAAACTCAAACAGGATCGCCATCATCACCCCGGCGAACAGCACCCACAGCGTCGGGTACGATTGCGCCGGAACCACCCGATCGTAAACCTGCATCGAGAAAATCATCGCCGCCAGCGCCAGCACGTTCGCCACCAGCGAGGCCAGCATAATGTCGCCATAGCGCCGCCAGTCTTTCAGCGACAGACTCCAGAACCAGTTCGCCTGATACGGGCGAATGTAGTCATCTACCCGCGCGTCAGGAATGGCGCTGAGCGGGCGCAGTAGCGCCAGTTCGACGATTTTATCTTCAACATCCGCGACGTTAAGCGTGGTTTCCAGCCCTTCGTCACCACTGAACTGAATGCTGATATTGTCGTGGTTATCGCGGCGAGTAATCACACCGACCTGCTGATTATCAAACACCGCGATCAACGGCAGCCGCCACGGGTTAAGCGAGTCAGCGGAGAACTCCACCAGCCGCAGCCCCATCCCCAGTTGCCGCGCCATGTCGGTGAGCAACTCTTCCCGCTTACTGTCGCGCTCCCAGTTGACGGTTGCGCGCACGTTCTCCTGAGAAAAATCGAGGCGGTAATAACGCGCCACGGCGATCATCGCCTCCAGCCAGGCTTCCACGGACTGGGCATTTTTTTTCATTATTTACACCACCATCAACTGATGATTCGCCAGCAATGTGGCGAGGTCGGTATGCACGCCCGTCAGCGTGACCACGTTAGTTGCCGCAAAAGTGCCGCCCGTGCCGTCGCGGTCGATCTGCACGATGGTGTCGCTGCCGCTCTGGGTGACTTTGACAAAATCACCGATGTTTCCGGCCTGCGCATCCAGCGTCGCCACGCCGTTGACGTAGCTGGCTTTGCCATTACCGGTATAGCCGCTGCCCTGTAACAGCTCGCGGATATCAATGCGATCGGTGTCGGCGGTGCCTTCCCATGTGCCTACCGTAAAGCCATTCACCACGTCCGAGCCATTGCCGCCAGTGGCATCGCTGGCGTTGAGCAGTTTATAGAGCAAGGTGTCATGGCCCCCGTTGCCGATGTTGATGGTGTCGTTACCCCCGCGACCCTCCAGTTGGTTATCGCCCGTGCTGCCGGTCAGGGTATCGTTAAAATTAGATCCGGAAATGCCTTCGATATTGGTAAATGTCGAGGTGTTAAAGCCGGTGGCCTGTGCGGCAGTGCTGCTTAAGTTAGCGGTCACGCCCACCGTTGAAAGACGGAAATCAACCACGTCCATCCCGCCATTCGCCAGCCACGTTCCGGTGCCGGAGCTGTACACCCAGCCGCCGGAGCCATCGTAAGTATCGGTGCCTGCGGTGGCGAAGAAGGTATCGTTATAGCCGGTGCCAACGAACTTGCCGTTGTTGCTTGCGGTGCCTGCTTCGGCGCTGAGATCGTAAGCGTGAGTGGCATCGGTGGCCTGTAAGCCACCCCAGGTGGTGTTTACCGTCTGGTCGATATTGCTGGCGGTGGTGCCGGTGGATTTGATCAGCACCGCGTTGTAGGTTTCCCCGGCATTCAGCCCGTAGAAATTGACCAGCGCCGAGGTGTCGTTAACCCCCATCCCCGACTGCGGGTTAATGATTTGCGTGGCGACCAGCACACCCGCCGAGTTGTAAAGTTTTACGGTATTGCCGTAATAGACGTTAATGCCGTTGGGATCGGTGATACGCAGGTGCAGCGAGGTGCCGTAGCTCACCGTGTTGGTGTTGCGAATCAGGAATACGCTGCCCGACTGTTTGGTCACCAGTACATCCACCGCGCCGTCCCAGTCGTAGTCCATTGCCGCCACGCCGCTGGTGGTGCCACTCTGGCTGCCGCCGAGTACCGACTGCGTCCAGTTGCTGGCCCCGCCAACGTTGGTGTAAAGGTAGGACTGTCCGGTCTGGGCGATACGGGCGATATCCATCAGGCCGTCGTGGTTCCAGTCTACCGCCAGGCTAAACTGGCTGGCGTAGGTCGTCGCCGTTGCCCCCACCGCCACCGGATTCCCTAACACGCCGTTGGTATTGAATAACAGGGAACCGTAGTTAGCTCTTCCCTGGCTGGCGGGCAGGAAGAGATCCATATCGCCGTCGCCATCAAAATCGGCCCAGGTCATGGAGACAGATGTCGAGTTACCACCGCTGCCTGCAACGCTGAGGAAGGTATTGATGGTGTTTTGTCCCCAGACAAACGTGCCGTTACCCTGGCTGATGAGCGAAGACAACGTGTAATAGTTGTTCAGGTTGAAGGTGTGCTGAACCAGGTCTACCCTGCCGTCATTATTCAGATCGACGCCGGAACCTTCGTTAAGGGAAAGATAGCCGTTTACTACCCCGCCGACCGTGGCGCTTCCTCCGTTGTTGGCGGTGGTGGAGTTGCCTACCAGAGTGCCTGCGTTATTCCACAAGAAGGTGTTGGAGTCCGGCCCGCCTGCGTCGCCAATCCAGAAATCGAGATAGCCGTCGCCCTCTTTATCAAACGCCACAATCGAGCCATACCACGTCAGCGTGCCGACGTTCACCTGAATGGCGCTGGAAAAGGTGCCGTCGCCGTTATTGGTAAAGCCGTTGATATAGCCCGTGCCGTAGTCATCACGGGTGATAAACAGATCGCCCGTACCGTTACGATCGTAATCGGCAATGGAACTGGTGGCGTAGTTGTTGCCGCTTTGCACCAGCGTCAGTGCGGTCTTCGACCAGGTGAGCGGATCGGTTGATTGCATAATTTGCTGGTTAGCCAGCACCGTCCACATCCCGTGGTTGTCGAGGCCGTAGGTCAGCCCCCAGGCGGTCGTTTTATTGGCAGTTGTCCAGGCGGGCGTGTAATCAATCGCCGCGTTAACCGTCACCGTGCCATTGCTGACGTTAGCGGTGTTGCCGTTGCCCGCCGAGCTTTTTACCTGCGCGGTCACGTTATAGGCGGTCGCGGACGCCGCCAGCACATCGGTATCCGGCAGTTGCACATACCAGGTGTTGTGCGCCGGATCGACTACCACCGCACCGCCCGGCTGCGAGGTGTAGGTTTTGCCATTGATGACCACTTCGACATACTGCCCGCTGGCGAGCGCGGCAGTGATCACCCCGCTGATAATCGGCGTGGTATCGCGCGTGGTCTGGCTGGTGATTTGCGCCAACGTGGTCGGAATAGAGGTATCGACCGTCAGGATAAAATCGCTGGAGGAGGTGATATTTCCTGCCAGATCCACTACCCGCGCGCTGTAGGTGTACGCGCCGCTGACCAGCCCGCTGTCGCTGTAGGTCCAGTTCAACGCGCCGACCATCGTCACCGCGCCTAACAGCAGACCGTTACGGTAGAGGTAAACCACTTCGCCGCTGGCCAGCGGACCGGAGAGCACGCCGTTCAGCAGTGGCGTAGTGTCGTCGGTGGCCTGCGAACTGCTTAACGTCCCCTGACGCTGCCCGACATCATCGGTATACGACACAATAGTTGGCGTGGCGGTGGGGTTAATCGTATCGACCACCACCGTTTTCGACACCACCGGGCCGGTGTTCCCCGCCAGATCCAGCACCCGAACCTGATAAACGTAGCTGCCATCGGTCAGCGTGCGGCTGTCAGTGTAAGTCCACTGCGTACCGTTGGTGGTGAGGGTGGTCCAGGTCGCACCGCCATCAAGGCTAATCTGCGCCACTTCGCCGCTGGCAAGCCCCGCCCCCAGCGAACCGGTCAGCGTGAGCGTGGTATCGCTGGTGATAAAGTCGGTGGACGAACTCCCCGTGTCGGTGCTGATGCTGGCAATGGTGAGCACCTGCGCCGGGTTAACGGTGTCGATCTGCGCCGTCTGGCTGCCGGTTGCGCCGACGTTACCCGCCAGATCGACCACCCGCACCTGCCAGGTTGTCGTGCCGTTAGTCAACGTGCGCCCATCAGCGTATGTCCAGTTCAGGCCGTCTGCCGCCAGCGTCACATTCACCCATGTAGCGCCGTTGTCGGTGCTGATTTGCGCGAACTCATTAGCCCCTAGCGCCGCGCCCAGTACGCCGCGCACGGTCAGCGAGGTGTCGCTGGTAATAAAATCGCTGCTGCTGGCTCCGGTGTCGTCACTGATACCGGTAATGGTGATGCTTTTCGCCGCTTCCGGACTGGTGGTATCGACCACCACGTTTTGCGTCGCGGTCTGCCCGACGTTCCCCGCCAGATCCACCACCCGCACCGTGTAGTTCCAGGTGCCGTCGGTCAGTGTGCGACCATCGGCATAGCTCCAGCTGGTGCCGATAACGGTTAACGTGGTCCAGGTAATCCCGCCGTCGAGGCTGATTTGCGCTCGTTCATCAGCGGCCAGCGCCGCACCGAGCGTACCGCGCACGGTCAGCGTGGTGTCGCGAGTAACAAAATCGCTGCTGCTTAACCCTGTGTCATCGCTGATGCCCGCAATGGCGATGGTTTTGCTCGCCAGCGGCGCGGTGGTGTCAACGGTGACAATCTGGCTGGCGGTCGCACCGATATTTCCGGCGGTGTCGATCACCCGCACCTGATAGTTGTAGTTACCGTCGGCCAGCGTGCGTCCGTCAAGGTACGTCCAGGTCAAACCGCTTACCGAAAGATTCTGCCAGGTGGTGCCGCCATCAATGCTGATTTGCGCGAACTCACCGGCAGAAAGCGCCGCACCCAGCGTGCCGCTCACCGCAAGCGTCGTGTCGCTGGTGACAAAATCGTTAGTAATCAATCCAGTATCAGTGGTGATCGCGCTGATGGCGATGGTTTTTACTGCTGGATCTGGCGCGATGGTGTCGATCACCACATTCTGGCTGTCGGTCGCGCCAACGTTGCCCGCTGCGTCAATCACCCGCACCTGATAGAGATAGTTGCCATCGGTCAGCGTGCGGCTGTCGTTATAGCGCCAGGTCGTGCCGGTAACGGTAAGCGTGGTCCAGGTTACGCCGCCGTCGATACTGATTTGCGCCGTCTCGTTACTGGCAAGCGCGGCGGTGAGCGAGCCGTTGACCACCACCGGGCTGACGCTGGTGATAAAGTCGCTGGCGCTAAGGCCAGTGTCGGCTTGCAGGGAATCGATATTAATGCCCATCGCCGGGGCGCTGAGATCGACAGTAATGGTGTGATTGCTGCTGCCGGAATTGCCAATGGCGTTGCTCACCGAGGCGTTAATCACGTAGGCGTTGCCGTCCGCCAGCGCAGTGACATCGGCGCTACCGAGGGTGTAGCTCCAGCTACCGCCCGTCTGCACCGTGGTGGTATAGGTTTTGCCGTTTAAGGTCAGAGTCAGCGTCTGACCAACTGGCGCGGTGGTGGTGCCGCTGATCACCAGCGACGAGCCGTGTTCTGCCGCGTTCACCACATCGTCGCCCGCAAAGGTGTTGATGGTGACGGTGGGCACGTCGCCGTTCAACGTCACGCCACGGCTGGCGCTACCGGGGTTTCCGGCCTGATCGCTGACCGTCGCGCTGATGGTGTAGCTGCCGTCGCTTAATCCGGCAAACTGCTGCGCCGGAATAAACACCGACCAGCTTCCGCCGCTGCCAACCGTTGCAGTCCAGCTCTGACCGTTAAAGGTGACCGTCACCGTCTGGCCCACTTCGGCGGTGGTGGTGCCGCTGATGGTCTGCCCGGCAAGCTGTTCGGCGTTGTTGATAATATCGTCACCCGCCACGGTGGCGATGGTGACCGTTGGCGCAACGGTATCGACGGTCAGGGCGTGCGTGGTTTGACCGGGGTTACCGGCGCGATCGTTCACGCTGGCGGTGATGGTCTGCGCGCCCTGCCCGAGCGATGCCAGATCCGCCGCAGGCACGTTAAGCGCCCAGGTGCCATTGGCGGCAACCGTGGTGGTGTAGGTTTTGCCGCCAAAGGTGACGGTGACCGTCTGCCCCACTTCTGCGCTGGTCGAGCCGTTAAGGGTTAACGGCTGCTGTTGTTCGGCGGCGTTGAGTCTGTCGTCCGTCGAAACGGTGTTAATGCTGATAATCGGCGCAGTGAGATCCACCGCCACACTGCGCGAAGCCGTAGCGCTGTTTCCGGCGCTGTCCTGCGCGGAGGCGCTAACCGTGTAGCTGGTGCCATCCGCCAGTGCCGCGACGTCCGCCGCAGGCACGTTTACACTCCAGCTCCCGTTGCTCTGAATGGTGGCGCTGTAGCCTTTGCCGTTAAGCAACACGGTCACTACTGTACCTGCGGCAAAGTTCGTTCCGGTGCCGCTCAGGGTCAGCGCACTGTCTGCTTCGGCGGCGTTAATAAGGTTATCGCCGCTGATGGTGCTGACTGAGAGCGATACCGCCGCCGTGTTCACCTGCACGTTGTGGGTCTGTGTGCTGCTGTTGCCTGCGCTATCGGTGATGGTGGCGCTGATGGTCACCGTGCCGTCCGCAAGGCCGGAAATCACGCTGGCAGGCACGCCGACGCTCCAGTTGCCGCTGGCATCGGTGCTGGTAACGTACTGCTGCCCGGCGATAGTCACCACCAGGCGGTCGCCCGCTACCGCGCCCGTGGCGGTGCCGCTGATAATCTGTGCCTGGTTATGTTCGACGTTGTTAATCACATCATCGCCCGCCACGGTGTTAAAACTGATCACTGGCGCGGTGGTATCGACGGTCACGCCTTTGCTGGCGCTGCCAGGGTTACCCGCCAAATCGCTGACCGTGGCGGTGAGCGTGTAGCCATTATTGGCAAGCGCGGTTAAGTCGCTGGCGGGCAGCGTTAAGCTCCAGCTACCGTCCGCCTGCACCGTAGTCTGGTAGTTAGTGCCGTTAAGCGTGACGGTGAGCGTCTGCCCCGTTTCCGCCGTGCTGGTGCCGGAAACCGTTACGCCCGCCGCCGCTTCGCTGGCGTTGACGATGTTATCGCTGGCAATAGTGTTGATGGTCACCGTTGGCGCGGCGCTATCGACGCTGTATTCGTGCGTTGCCGTGGCGCTGTTGCCGTTGACGTTAGTCACCCGCACCTGGGCGCTGGCATCGCCGTCACGCAGGGCCGCCATATCCGCCGCCGGAACGGTGGTGCTCCAGCTACCGTTAGCCGCCACCGTGGTGGTGTAGGTTTTGCCACCAAAGGTAATGGAAACTGTTTGCCCCGCTTCGACGCCGGACGTGCTGCCGGAGAGCGTTAGCGCCGCGCCTTTTTCGGCGGCGTTAATCACATCATCGCTGGTGATGCTGTTTATGCTGACGGCGACGGCGGTGAGATCAACGGTCAGCGGATGGGTAATGCTGGTTTGCGTTCCGGCACTGTTCGCGCCGCTAACGGTAATATTCAGCGTTCCCGCAGGCCAGTTACTGACATCCGCCGCCGGAACGCCGACGCTCCAGCTGCCGTTCGCCAGCACCGTCGCGGCGTAAGTTTGGTTATTAATCACCACCGTCAACGCCGTACCTGCGGCAAAACCGGAACTGCTGCCAGTAATCACCTGCGCCTGAGCGTGTTCGATGATATTGACCACATCGTCGCCCGCGACGGTATCCACCCGCAGGCCAGGCAGACTGGCATCGATGGTGATATCGCGCGTGCCGCTGCCGGTGTTGCCAACGGCGTTGGTCACCGAGGCGTTAACGGTTAACTCACCGTTCCCCAGCGCCTGCCAGTCAGCGGCTGGTACGCTCACATTCCAGCTTAAATCAGCCTGGACGGTGGCGGTGTAAGTTTTACCGCCCAGTTCAACGGTGACGGTGCTGCCCGCCGCCGCCCCGGTTACCTGACCGCTGATGGTTTGTGCGCTGCCTGCTTCGGCGGCGTTGATAATATCGTCCGTCGCCACCGGATTAATGGTAACGCCCGGCAGCGCGGTATTGACCTGCACGTTATGGCTGGCGGTACTGCTGTTACCCTGGGCGTTGGTGACGCTCGCCGTGACGCTGTAGGTGGCTTCGCCCAGCGCACTGACCGCCGAGGCGGGAACGGTGACGCTCCAGTTGCCGGAGGCGTCGGTGGTGGCGCTGTAGTTTTGTCCGTTCAGCGTGACGGTGATCGCCGTACCCGCAGGCTGATCGCTGGTGCCGGAAAGCGCCAGATCAGATCCTTTTTCCGTCGCGTTGATCACATCATCGCCCGCGATGGTGTTGATGCTAATCACTGGCGCGCTGAGGCTGACGGTCACGGTGCGGCTGGCGTCGTCGCTGTTACCCGCCCGATCGCTGACGCTGGCGGTGATCGTCTGTGCGCCGCTACCCAGCGCCGTAACATCCGCCGCCGGTACACCGACGCTCCAGTTACCGGAGGCATCCAGGGTGGTGGTGTAGGTTTTGCCGTTGAGCACAACGCTCACCACATCGCCCGCTTCCCCGCCCGTGCTGGTGCCGGAAATCACCAGCGCCTGCGTGTGTTCGGCGTCGTTGATGATGTCATCGCCTGCGACGGTGTTAATGGTAAGAACCGGCGCGGTGGTGTCTACCGCCAGATTATGGCTGGCGCTGCCGGGGTTGCCCGCTTTGTCGTTGACCGTGGCGCTGACGGTGTAATTGCTTGCGGTCAGCGCACCTAAGGCTGAGGTGGGAACGCTGACGCTCCAGCTACCGTCCGCCTGCACATTACCGCTGTAGGTTGCGCCATTAAGGGTGACGGTGACCGTCTGCCCGGTTTCGGCGGTGCTGGTGCCGCTGAGGGTAAGCGGATTTCCCGCCTCTGTGGCGTTAAGGATATCGTCGCTGGCGATGGTGTTTATGGTGAGCGTCGGTGCGCTGGCATCAACGCTATACGCATGGGTCGCCGAGGCACTGTTACCGCTCGCGCTGCTGACGCTGGCCTGCACGTTCGCCGCGCCGTCTGGCAGAGTTGCCAGATCTGCCGCCGGAACCGTTACGCTCCAGCTTCCGTTGGCGGCGACGCTTGCGGTGTAGGTTTTGCCGCCAAAGGTGACGGTAACGGTTTGCCCGCTTTCAATCCCGCTGGTGCTGCCAGAAAGGGTCAGGTCGGTGCCTTTTTCGGCGGCGTTAATCACGTCGTCGCTGGCAACGGTGTTGATGCTGATTGCCACCGCCGTTAAATCGACGGTGAACGGATGGCTGACGCTGACCGGATTTCCGGCGCTGCTCTGTCCTGCCACGTCAACGGTTAACGGCCCCGCAGGCCAGGCGCTGACGTTTGCCGCCGGAATGCCGACACTCCAGCTCCCATCCGCCTGTACCGTGGCGGCATAGGCCACACCGTTGATGGTGACCGTCAGCGCTGCACCTGCATTCAGGCCGCTACTGCCGCCAGTGATTACCAGCGCCTGCCCGTGTTCGATACTGTTGACGATATCATCGCCTGCCACCGTATCCACCCGCAGACCTGGCAGGTTGGCATCAATGGTGATATCCCGCGTACCGCTGCCCGTATTGCCATTCGCGTTGGTCACCGAGGCGTTAATGGTCAAATCGCCATTGCCCAGCGCCTGGAGATCGGCTGCCGGAACGCTGACGCTCCAGCTTAAGTTGCCCTGTACCGTGGTGGTGTAAGTGTTGCCGCCCAGCGTGACGGTAACCGTATCGCCCGCGGCGGCACGAGTGACCACCCCGCTGATGGTTTGATCGGCCCCGGCTTCGGCGGCGTTGATAATATCGTCACCCGCCACAGTATTGATGGTGACGCCCGGCAGGCCGCTGTCGACCAGCAAATTCGCCTGGTTGCTGGCGGTGTTACCCGCCGCACTGGTGGCACTGGCGCTGACGATATAGTTGGCCTGACCTAAAGCCGCCAGATCGCTGACAGGCACGGTTAAGGTCCAGTTGCCCGCCGCGTCGGTGGTGGCGCTGTAGTTGTGACCGTTGAGCGTGACGGTAACCTGTGCGCCTGTCGCCAGCCCCGTACTGCTACCGCTAATGGTCAACGGCTGGCCTTTTTCATCGGCGTTCAGGACGTTATCGCCGCTGATGGCGTTAAAGGTAATTGACGGCAGGCCAGTATTGACCGTCACCTGATGCGTGGCGCTGCCGCTGTTTCCGGCGGCATCGGTGACGCTGGCGTTAATGGTGACCGTGCCGTTCGCCAGTGCCGAGACGACGCTTGCCGGAACGCCGACGCTCCAGTTACCGCTGGCGTCCAGCACGGTGGTGAAGGTATTGGTGCCGATAGTCACCGTCACGGTGCTGCCGGTTGCCGCACCTGTGGCGGAGCCGCTGATAATCTGCGCCTGGGCGTGTTCCGTCGCGTTGATCACATCATCGCCCGCCACCGTGTTGATGGTGACGACCGGAACGGAAGTATCCACCGTCAGGTTGTGATTAACCGAGGCCGGGTTTCCGGCTTTGTCGCTCACCGCCGCGCTAACGGTGTAGTTGCTGGCGGTCAGCGCGCTTAAGTCGGCTGGCGGCACGCTGACGCTCCAGCTGCCGTCCGTCTGTACAGTGCCGGTATAGTTTGCGCCATTGAGCGTGACGGTCACCGTCTGCCCCGCTTCCGCCGTGCTGCTGCCGTTGATGGTCAGCGCCGTACCCGCTTCGGTAGCGTTAAGAATATCGTCGCCCGCGATAGTGTTGATGGTCACCGTTGGCGCGCTGGCATCGACGCTGTAAGCGTGGGTCGTGGTGGCGCTGTTGCCGTTAACATTGCTGACGCTGGCCTGTGCGCTGGCATCACCATCACGCAGGGCTGCCATATCCGCCGCCGGAACCGTGGTACTCCAGGAACCATTCGCCGCGACGCTTGCGCTATATGTTTTGCCGCCAAAGGTCACGGTGACCGTTTGTCCGACTTCGACACCAGAAGTGCTACCGGAGAGCATTAACGCCGCGCCTTTTTCGGCGGCGTTAATCACATCATCGGCGGTAATGGCGTTGATGCTGACCGCCACCGCCGAGAGATCAACCGTCACCGGATGCGTAACGCTGACCGGGTTTCCGGCGGTGGTGTTGCCGCTCGCCGTAATTGTGACCGTCCCCGCAGGCCAAGCGCTGACATCCACCGCCGGAACGCCGACGCTCCAGGTGCCATCCGCCAGCACCGCCGCAACATAGGTTTGCCCGTTGATGGTCAGCGTGACGTTGCTGCCCGCCGCCAGACCGGAACTACTGCCGGTAATCACCAGCGCCTGCCCGTGCTCGATGATATTGACCACGTCATCGCCCGCCACGGTATCGACCCGCAGACCAGGGAGATTCGCGTCTATGGTGATTTCACGCGTGCCATTTCCGGTATTGCCTACGCTGTTCGTCACCGAAGCCGAAATGGTCAGTTCGCCGTTGCCCAGCGCCTGTAAAGCGGCTGCCGGAACATTGACGCTCCAGCTTAAATTCGCCTGCACCGTGGCGGTGTAAGTCGCCCCGCCGAGCGTGACGGTTACCGTGTCGCCTGCCGCCGCGCCCGTTACCTGCCCGCTGATGGTCTGGCCCGCGCCCGCTTCGGCAGCGTTAATAATATCGTCGCTCGCCACAACGTTAATGGTGACGCCCGGCAGCGCGGTATTGACCTGCACATTATGGCTGGCAGAACCGCTGTTGCCATCAACATCGGTTGCGGCGGCGGTTACGGTGTAAGTGGCTTCACCGAGCGTACCAACCGCCGACGCCGGAACGGTCACGCTCCAGTTACCGGAAGCATCGGCTGTGGTGGTGTAATTTTGCCCGTTGAGCGTCACGGTTACCTGCGTACCCGCAGGCTGGTTGCTGGTGCCGGAAATCGCCAGATCCGCGCCTTTCTCCGTGGCGTTGATGATGTCGTCGACGGCGATGGTGTTAATGCCGAGTACCGGAGCGCCGAGCGCCACGGTGACGGTGTGCGAGGCCGTGCCGCTGTTACCTGCGGAGTCGGTGACCGTGGCGGTAATGGTCACATCGCCCTGCGCCAGCGCGGAAATCACGCTGGCAGGCACGCCGATGCTCCAGTTGCCGTTGGCGTCCAGCACGGTGGTGTAGGTGGTCGTGCCAATCGTCACGGAAACCGTGTTACCCGTCGTCGCGCCCGTTGCCGAGCCGCTGATAATCTGCGCCTGAGCATGTTCCGTGGCGTTGATGATGTCATCGCCCGCTACCGTGTTGATGGTGACGACTGGGGCAACGAGATCTACCGTCAGATTATGCGTTGCCGAGGCCGGATTTCCGGCTTTGTCACTGACCGCCGCGCTCACCGTATAGGGGCTGGCGGTGAGGTTGGCTAAATCGCCAGTTGGTACGCTGACGCTCCAGCTACCGTCAGCCTGTACGTTCCCGCTGTAACTGACGCCGTTTAGCGTCACGGTCACCGTCTGCCCGGCTTCTGCCGTACTGGCGCCGCTGATGGTCAGCGCCGTTCCGGCTTCAGCGGCATTAAGAATATCGTCCGAGGCGATGGTGTTGATAGTAACGGATGGCGAGGTGGCATCAACGCTGTAAGCATGTGTTGCCTGGGCGATGTTGCCAGCTACGTTGCTGACGCTGGCTTGTACGTTTGCTGCGCCGTCCGGCAAGGTTGCGAGATCGGCGGCTGGGATCGTCAGCCCCCAGGTATTATCCGCGGCAACCGTGGTGGTGTAGCTTTTGCCGCCGAAAATAACGGTGATGGTCTGCCCCGCTTCCACGCCGGAGGTGGTGCCGGAGAGCTGCAAATCAGAGCCTTTCTCGGTGGCGTTAATGACATCGTCGCCGGAAAGGGTATTGATGGTGATAGCGACGGCAGCGAGATCGACCGTAACTGGATGGCTGATGCTGGTTGTGGTTCCAGCAGTATTAGTGCCAGAGACGGCAATATTAACCGTCCCCGCAGGCCAGTTTGCGACATCTCCCGCCGGAACGCCGACGCTCCAGCTGCCATCGGCGAGTACCGTTGCGCCGTAGGTGACGTTGTTGATTTCCACTGTCAGTGGCGTTCCCACCGCCAGTCCGGTACTGCTGCCGGTTACCACCAGCGCCTGACCGTGCTCGATAATATTGACCACATCATCGCCTGCTACGGTATCGACGCGCAGACCTGGCAGGTTGGCGTCTATCACGATGTCGTGTGTGGCGGTGCCGGTATTGCCTGTGGTGTTGGTGACCGAGGCGGTGATGGTCAGTTCACCGTTGCCCAGCGCTTGCAAAACGTTCGCAGGCACGCTGACGCTCCAGCTTAAATCTGGCTGCACGGTGGCGGTATATTGATTGCCGCCAATGATGACCGTCACCGTGTTCCCCGCAGCCGCCGTTCCCGTCACCTGACCGCTGATGGTCTGCGCCACAGCGATTTCAGCGGCGTTGATAATGTCATCGCCTGCCACGGTATTAATGATTACCCCAGGCAGGAGCGATTCGACATTCACCGTATGGGTGGTGCTGCCGCTGTTGCCCGCGCTGTCGGTGGCGCTGGCGCTAATCTGGTACACCGCCTCGCCCAGCGCGCCGACCGCCGAAGCAGGCACGGTAACGCTCCAGTTGCCGGAACCGTCTGTGGTGGCACTGTACGCCAGGCCGTTTAACATCACGGTGACCGTAGTGCCTGTCGCCAGGCCGCTGGAGCCACCGCTGATGGTCAGATCCTGAGTTTTCTCCGCATTATTAATAATGTCATCGCCGGAGACGGTGTTGATGGTCAGCGTCGGGCCGCTGAGATCAACGGTCACATCATGAGTCGTGCTGTCGCTGTTGCCCGCGCGATCGCTCAGGCTGGCGGTGATGGTCTGGCTGCCGGTTGCCAGCGCCGTGACATCCGCCGCCGGAATGCCCACGCTCCAGTTACCGGAGGCATCCAGCGTGGTGGTGTAGTTTTTACCGTTCAGCGTGACGGTCACCACATCGCCGGGTTCCGCGCCCGTGCTTGTTCCGCTGACGACCAGCGCCTGACCGTGTTCGATGGCGTTGATAATGTCATCGCTCGCGACGGTATTAATGGTGAGATCCGGCGCGGTAACGTCCACCGCCAGCGCGTGGTCGGCGCTTGCCGGGTTACCTGCTTTGTCGCTTACCGTGGCGGTCACGGTATAGCTACTGGCGGTTAATCCGCTTAAATCCGTTGCCGGAACATTCACGCTCCAGGTGCCATCCGCCTGGACGGTGGTCTGGTACGTGTTGTTATTGAGCGTAACGGTCAGCGTCTGCCCGGCCTGCGCCGTGGTGGTGCCGCTGATGGTGATCCCCGCGCCCGCTTCGCTCACATTAAGAATATCGTCGCTGGCGATGGTGTTGATGGTCACAAGCGGCGCGGTGGCATCGACGCTGTACGCGCGATCCGCCAGGGCGTTATTGCCGTTAATGTTGCTGACGCTTGCCTGCACGTTGCCCGCGCCGTCCGGCAGCGCAGCGAGATCGGCAGGCGGTACATTCACCGTCCAGCTACCGTTGGCTTCCACGGTGGTAGTGTAATTTTTGCCGCCAAAGGTGACGGTCACCGTCTGCCCAGCTTCCACACCGCTGGTACTGCCGCTCACTACTAGCGTTTCGCCTTTTTCGACGGCGTTGATCACATCATCGCCAGAGAGTGTGTTAATGGTGATGGCGACCGCCGCCAGATCGACGGTAACCGAATGGGTAATGGTGGAGGTTGTTCCGGCGCTGTTAGTGCCGCTTACCGTAATATCGACCGTACCCGCAGGCCAGTTGCTGACGTCTGCCGCCGGAACGCCGAGGTTCCATGTGCCGTCGGCTAGCACCGTCGCGCCATAAGTCACATTGTTGATAACGACGGTTAACGCCGTTCCCGCCGTTAATCCGCTGCTGCTCCCGGTGATCACCAGCGCCTGATTGTGCTCAATGCTGTTAATAACATCATCACCCGCTACGGTATCGACACGCAGGCCAGGCAGATTGGCGTCGATTGTGATGTCCCGCGAGCCGCTGCCCGTGTTGCCCACGCCATTGGTGACCGAGGCGTTAACCGTCAGAGAACCGTTACCCAGCGCCTGAATATCCGCTGCCGGAACGTCCACACTCCAGCTTAAATTAGCCTGCACCGTGGTGGTGTAGGTGTTGCCACCCAGCGTAACGGTGACCGTATCCCCCGCCGCGGCACCCGTGACCTGGCCGCTGATGGTTTGCGCATTGCCCGATTCGGCAGCGTTAATAATATCGTCAGTCGCCACCGCGTTAATGGTGACAGCAGGCAAGGCGCTGTTGACCTGCACATTATGGCTGGCGGAATTGCTGTTACCTGCCGTATCAGTGACGTTTGCGGTTACCGTGTAGTTGGCCTCACCCAATGCACTGACCGCCGAGGCTGGCACCGTGGCACTCCAGTTGCCGGAAGCATCTGTGGTGGCGGTATAATTTTGCCCGTTCAGCGTCACCGTAATGGTGGTGCCTGCGGGCTGATTACTGGTGCCCGTAATTTGCAGATCCACGCCTTTTTCCGTGGCGTTAATCACGTCATCCGTAGCAATGGTGTTGATGCCAATAGTTGGTAAGGTGAGATTTACGGTAACTGTGCGGCTGGCGTCATCGCTATTACCCGCGATATCCGTAATGGTGGCAGTAATGGTTTGCGGGCCGCTGCCTAGCGCGGTGACATCTGCCGCCGGAACGCCGACGCTCCAGTTGCCGGAAGCGTCCAGCGTGGTGGTGTAGGTTTTACTGTTTAGCGTGACGGTGATGACATCGCCCGCTTCGCCGCCAGTGCTGGAGCCGGAGATCACCAGCGCCTGTCCGTGTTCGGTAGCGTTAATAATGTCATCGCCGGAGACGGTGTTGATTGTCAGCACCGGAACACTGAGATCCACCGCCAGCCCGTGAGTCGCGGTCGCCGGGTTACCCGCTTTGTCGTTTACCGAGGCGCTGACCGTGTACGGGCTGGCGGTCAGATTGCCGAGATCTGCCGTCGGCACGCTGACGCTCCAGCTGCCGTCCGCCTGGACGGTGCCGCTGTAAGTCACGCCATTAAGCGTGACTGTTACCGTCTGCCCCGCTTCGGCGCTACTGCTGCCGCTGATGGTTAACGGATTGCCCGCCTCGGCGGCGTTAAGAATATCGTCGGTGGCGATGGTGTTAATGGCAAGCGTCGGGGCTGTGGCATCGACGCTATAATCGTGCGTCGCCGAAGCCGTGTTGCCGTTAATATTGCTGACGCTGGCCTGTACCGTGGCGTCACCGTCGCGTAATGCGCTGAGATCGGCGGCAGGCACGGTGGTTGTCCAGCTACCATCGCCCGCTACGGTGGCGGTGTAGGTTTTACCGCCAAAGGTGACGGTGACGGTTTGCCCCGCTTCAACGCCGGAAGTGCTGCCGGAAAGGGTTAAATCTGCCCCTTTTTCGGCGGCGTTAATCACATCGTCGCCGGAAACGGCGTTAATGGAAATAGCCACCGCCGCCAGATCGACGGTGACCGGATGGGTGATAGTGACCGGGTTTCCGGCGCTACTGGCGCCTGAAACCATGATATTCACCGTCCCCGCAGGCCAGTTGCCCACATCTGCCGCCGGAACACCAACGCTCCACGTGCCATCGGCTAATACCGTCGCAGCGTAAGTGACCGTGTTAATCACCACCGTCAGTGCCGCGCCCGCCGCCAGCCCGCTGCTGCTACCAGAAATCACCAGCGCCTGACCATGCTCGATGCTATTGACCACATCATCGCCCGCCACGGTATCAACGCGCAGACCTGGCAGGTTGGCATCGATAGTTATATCGCGCGAACCGCTGCCGGTATTGCCAACGCCGTTGGTCACCGAGGCGTTAACCGTGAGGTCGCCATTACCGATGGCCTGAATATCCGCTGCCGGAACGTCCACGCTCCAGCTTAAATTGCCCTGCACGGTAGCGGTGTAGGTTTTCCCGCCAAGCGTTACGGTGACGATATCGCCCACCGCCGCGCCCGTCACCTGCCCGCTGATGGTCTGCGCCACGCCCGATTCGGCGGCGTTAATAATATCGTCACTCGCTACCGGATTAATGGTGACGCCCGGCAGCGCGGTATTCACCTGCACGTTATGGCTGGCGGAATTGCTGTTGCCTGCGCTGTCGGTGACGTTCGCCGTCACCGTGTAGCTGGCTTCGCCCAGCGCACCGACGGCGGAGGCTGGCACCGTGGTGCTCCAGTTGCCTGCGGCGTCCGTCGTGGCGGAGTAATTTTGTCCGTTAAGCGTCAGCGTAATTGTGGTGCCTGCTGGCTGATTGCTGGTGCCGGAAATTTGCAGGTCCGCGCCTTTTTCGGTGGCGTTAATCACGTCATCGGTGGCGATGGTGTTGATGCCAATGGTCGGCGCGGTAAGGTTAACGGTAACCGTGTGCGTCTCGTTATCGCTATTACCCGCCGCATCAGTCACCGTGGCGGTAACAGTTTGCGGGCCGCTGCCCAGCGCCGTGACATCCGCCGCCGGAACGCCGACGCTCCAGTTGCCGGAAGCATCCAGCGTCGTGGTGTAGGTTTTATTGTTTAGCGTGACGCTGACGACATCTCCCGCCTCTCCGCCTGTGCTGGAACCAGAAATCACCAGCGCCTGCCCGTGTTCGGCGGCGTTAATAATGTCATCGCCCGCAATGGTGTTGATGGTGAGTACCGGAACGGTGAGATCCACCGCCAGATTATGCGTGGTGCTCGCCGGGTTGCCCGCTTTGTCATTGACCGTCGCGGTCAGGGTGTGGCTGCCATCGGTCAATGCCTCAAGATCTGCCGCCGGAATATTAATACTCCAGCTGCCGTCGGCCTGTACCGTTGCCTGATACGTCTGCACGGTCGGGCTATTGAGCGTTATCGTAACAATCTGCCCCGCTTCAGCGGTGGTGCTGCCGCTCACCGTCACGCCCGCATCAGCTTCGCTGGCGTTGACGATATTGTCGCTGGCGACGGTATTGATAATGATGGTTGGCGCGCTGCTGTCGACGCTGTAGCTATGCACCGCCGAGGCGCTATTGCCGTTGATATTGCTGACGCTGGCCTGCGCGGAGGCGCTGCCATCGGTTAATGACGCCAGATCGGCGGCGGGAACGGTGGCGGTCCAGCTACCATCGCTCGCCACGGTAGCGGTGTAGTTTTTACCGCCAAAGGTCACGGTGACCGTTTGCCCGGCTTCTACATTCGTGGTGGTGCCGGAAAGCGTTAAATCAGCGCCTTTTTCTGCGGCGTTAATCACATCGTCCGTGGCGATAGTGTTGATGGTGATCGCCGCCGGAGTGAGATCCACCGTTACCGGATGCGTAATGCTTATCGGATTTCCGGCGCTACTTTCCCCGGACACGGCAATATTAACCGTCCCCGCAGGCCAGGCGCTAACCTGCGCCGCCGTAACGCCCACACTCCAGCTGCCATCGGCCTGCACCGCAGTGGTGTAGTCCACATTATTAATTGTGACGGTAAGCGGCGTGCCTTCTGCCAGCCCCGAGCTGCTGCCGGTGACAACCAGCGCCTGCCCGTGTTCGATGATATTGACCACATCATCGCCCGCCACCGTATCGACCCGCAGACCGGGCAGATTGGCGTCGATGGTGATATCCCGCGTGCCGCTACCGGTATTGCCGTTTTGATTGGTGACCGAGGCGCTCACCGTTAAATCGCCATTACCCAGCGCCTGAATATCTGCCGCCGGAACGCTCACGCTCCAGCTTAAATTGGCCTGCACGGTGGTGGTGTAAGTATTACCGCCCAGCGTAATCGTTACCGTGTCGCCAACGGCGGCTCCAGTAACCTGCCCGCTGATGGTTTGCGCTACGCCCGCTTCGGCGGCGTTAATAATATCGTCGGTTGCCACCGGGTTAATTGTCACACCGGGCAACGCGCTGTCGACCAGCACGTTATGGCTGGCGGTGGCGCTGTTGCCGATACTGCTTGTCACCGCCGCCGTTACCGTGTAGTTGGCCTGGCCCAGCGCGGTTACCGCCGATGCCGGAACCGTGACGCTCCAGTTGCCGGAGGCGTCGGTCGTCGCCGTATAGTTTTGCCCGTTCAGCGTCACGGTGATGGCGGTATTGGCTGGCTGATCGCTGGTACCGGTAATCTGGACATCGGCCCCTTTTTCGCTGGCGTTAATCACATCATCGCCAGCAATGGTGTTAATACCAATTACTGGCGCGGCGGTATCGACCGTGACGGTCAGCGACTGGCTGCCCGTGTTTCCGGCTTTGTCGGTTACTGAGACGCTGACAGGATAACTGCCGTCCACCAGCCCACTGACCACCGAGGCCGGAACGCCCAGACTCCAGTTGCCGGAAGCATCCACCACGGTGGTGTAATTCACATTATTCAGCGTCACAGTGACGATATCGCCCGCCTGCGCGCCAGTGACCGTGCCGCTGATGATTTGTGCCTGGGTGTGTTCCGGCGTGTTGATGACGTTATCGGTCGCCACCGGATTAATGGTCACCACGGGCGGCGTGGCGTCCACCAGCGCCACACGTGAGACGCTGATCGGGTTACCGGCGATATCGTTCACGCTGGCGGTGACGGTGGCGTTGCCGTCAGCCAGTGCGTCAACATTCGCGGCGGGAACGGTCACGCTCCAGGTGCCGTCTGGCTGCACAACGCCCTGATACGTCTGCCCATTCAGCGTAACGGTCACCGTCTGCCCCGGCTGGGCGTCGGTGGTGCCAGTGATTTGCAAATTCTGCCCGCTTTCGGCGGCGTTGATGATGTTATCGGCGGTCAGCGGATCGATGCTCAACGCCGGGGCCTGGCTGTCGACGGTAATGGTATGGGAGGTGTCGCCTGTGTTACCGCTGATATTCGTGACCGTCGCGGTGATTTCTGCTGCGCCATCGGGCAGGCTGCTTACCGCACTGGCGGGAACGGTCAGGCTCCAGGAACCGTCATTCTGAACGGTGGTCGTCAGGGTTTGCCCGGCGAATTTCACGACTACCGTTTGCCCGGCCTCTACTCCTTGAGTAGTGCCGGTCAGCGTCAGCGGCGCGCCTTTTTCTGCGGCATTAATAATGTCATCGCCGGAGACGGTATTGATAACAATCGCCACGCTACCCGCATCAACCAGCACATTATGGTTGATAGAAACCGGGTTACCTGCCGGATCTTCCGCACTGGCGGTAACAATAACCGTGCCCGCAGCGAGCGCCTGCAAGTCCGCAGCTGGAACACCCACCTGCCAGTTGCCGTTGCTGTCGGTCACGCCCTGATAGCTTTCGTTGCCGAGTGTTACCGTCACGGTAGTGCCCGCAGGTAAATGGCTACTGCTGCCAGAAATGACCAAATCCTGCTGCTGTTCGAGAGCGTTAATAACGTCATCGCCGGAGACAGTATTGATACGCAGTCCCGGCAGCGTGGCGCTGATGGTGATATCACGTTCACCATTACCAGTGTTGCCATGCCCGTTCGTCACAGAGGCATTTATCGTTAACGCCCCATCGCCCAGCGCCTGTAAATCCGCCGTCGGTACGTTCACGCTCCAGGTAAGGTTGCTGCCCACCGTCGCCATGTAGGTATGACCGCCCAGTTCAATAGTGACGGTATCGCCCTGCACCGCACCCACGACGCGCCCACTGAGGGTTTGATCTGCCGCTGCTTCGGCGTTGTTAACAATGTTGTCGCCCGCAAAGGTGTTGATGATCACCTGCGGCAGCACCGTATCGACCAGCAAATTGCTCTGCGCGGTGCCGGTGTTGCCGGTCACATCGGTGGCGCTGGCGGTAACGGTGTAATTGGTGTTTGCCAGATTCAGGACATCGCTCACCGGAACATTCAGCGACCAGACGCCGCCGCTGACCTGAGCGCTATACGTGACATTATTCAGCGTCACGTTAACCGTGCCGCCGTCAGGTAAATTGCTGGTGCCACTTAACGTGAGCGGCTGCTGAGATTCCAGCGCATTCAGTACGTTATCACCGCTGATAGTATCTATTGCCACCTGCGGCGCGACGCCTGCCAGCGTGATGTTATGGGTCGCTGTACCGGTATTTCCAGCGGCATCAGTAACCGTGACGATGATGTCGTTAGGGCCACGCGCCAGAGTACGGGTTACCGCCGGATCAAGCGCTACGTTCCAGCTGCCGTCTGCCTGTACCACGCCTGTCAGAACTGTGGCTCCTAACTTCACGGTGACGATATCCCCCGGAGAAGCCCCACTGACCTGACCGGAAATAATCTGCGCCACAATCTGTTCAGCGGTGTTAAGAATATCGTCGCCAGCGATGGTGTTAACGCTAACCACAGGCGCACTGGTGTCTACCGCGAAATTCGCATTGTTACTGGTGGTATTTCCTGCCCGGTCGCTGACGCTGGCGTTTACGGTGTAGTTGCCATCTGCCAGAGCCTGCACTTCTGCGGCAGGCAGCGTCACTTGCCAGGTTCCGTCACTACCGACGGTTGCTGTGTGGGTGACGCCGTTCAGGTTCAGGGTTACGGTTTGCCCCGCTTCCGCATTCGATGTGCCGCTCAGTACCAGCGCGGCGTTATGCTCGGCGGCGCTGACAATGTTGTCCTGGGCGATGGTGTTGATAGCAAGTGTCGGCGGTTGGGTATCGACCGTTAACAGTTGCGCGCCAGTGACCGTATTGCCCGTGGCATCTTTCCCACTGACCAGCACTGCCTGATTCCCTTCGCCTAACGCTTGCGCATCGGCAGTCGGCACCTGCACGCTCCATCCACCGTTAGCCCCAACGGTGGTAGTGTAGGTTTTGCCGTTTAGCGTGACGGTGAGTTCTGTTCCCTGTGCCAGATGGCTACTCGTGCCAGAAAGCGTAAATCCGGCGGCCTGTTCGCTGGCATTAATGATGTTATCGCCTGCGGTGGTGGCGAGCTGTACGGCGGCCTGACTATTGTCGATGGTTAACGTTATCGACCCGGCGTTGGTAATGGTGCTACCGACGATTTGCACCACTGACCAGGTATGTTCGCCCGCGCTTTGCGTGGGCAAATCGACGCTCCAGCGTCCATCGCTACCAACCTGAGTACTGGCGATGGTGTCACCATTGCTGTCTTTAATCTGAATGGTCGCCCCCGCCTGTCCGCTGCCGCTAAAGGTTGGCGTAGTGTCATCGGTGGTATCGTTGGCGGAAAGAATACCGCGTTGATCGCCCTGATTATCGGTTACCAAAAACGATGGCGTGGCGTTGCCGGGTTCGGCTGGCGGTGGGTTGTTAACCACTTCAGTTTTTGAGTCATCATCGCCACCGCTTGCCAGTAAAGCGCCTAGCGCGCCGCCACCTACCGCCGCCCCCGCCAGCCATCCCCACGGGAAAGCCGTCGTCTGACCGACAATATCAAGGTACGGCGCAATGCTTTCAATTGCGGTGGTCTGAGCGGTCAGCTCCACGGGCGCTAATCCACCTGCCGCGGTATCGGCAAATGTTACGTGGGTCAGTTGTTGACCATCGGCAAACACCAGTTCGGATTGTTCGCTGGTATTTGCCGCTTGTAGGAAATAACCGTTGCAGCGGATCACCGTGCCGTCCTGCATATAGATCAACAAGTCATTTCCGTCACGAACATAACGCGCAACGGCAGATGCCTGAGCATGAACCTGCACCACAGAGGGCTCATAAATGACAACCGTAACGTCGCCAGGATTGATCAGCGTTTGTTTGACGGATGTTTTTCGCGAAATAACATCAATAATCAGGCTCATAATGGCATTCCTGATAAATGGCGCACATCCTTAGCGAGTCCATTTATCTAAATAAGACAAAGGTAATCACTCAACAACGATGCATACCTGATATTAATAATGGCAGGATTATTTCAAGTCGGGTAAGTCGTTGTATAAGCCCTGTTTAATTCCCGCTAATGGAATAAGGTTATTAACCGCAGCGGCATAATTCACTGCGGCGACCCAGCCATCATAATTGGCATTTATTTCAGCCGATTGCGCCTGAAAGACATCTTGCTCGACGGTTAATAGATCATTCAGGCTGCGTTTACCCAATTTATATTCATTTTGGTACACATCTCTCGTTTTGTGCGCACTTTCAGATTGCGCTAACCCAGCCTCTTCACGACCCCGTGCGCCAGTCCAGTTGGCGTACGCTACCGACGCTCGTTGAAGCACGTCCAGTTTTGCCTGCTCGACCTGCGAGGCAGAGATTTTTTGTTGCCCTTCGGCCTGTTGCACCTGGGCTGAAACCGCGCCGCCCTGATACAGCGGCGCGTTGACGTTCAGTTGTAACTGATCATCCCAATACGAGCGGTCGCTGGTCTGGTAGCGCGTTTTGCCGCCCTGAATACTGAGCGTAGGCCAGTATTGCGATTTGGTTTTCTCCACGCCGTACTGGGCAGACTGGCGTAAGTTTTCTGCCGCCAGTACCAGCGGGATGGACTGATAGTCGATATTTTTTAGCGACACTGGCTGTTCGGCTAATGCGGCTGGCGGCGAAGCTATCGCCTCCGGCTGTACGCCTGTGAGCACCGCCAGCTGTGCTTTGGCGCTTGTCATCTGTGCCTGATATTGTTCCAGCGTCGAGCGCATTCCCGCTATACGCGTTTGCGCCTGTAACTCATCGGATGATGAATTAAGCCCGGCGTTGGCGCGTAGTGCGGCCATGTTGTAGACGTTTTCCAGAGAGTGAATGTTACGTTGCGCTGCGTCGCACAAAGCCTGATAACGACTGACTTCCATATAGGTCGTCGCCGTCTTTTCGGCTACGTCGGTTAAGGTTGCCATCAATTTAAAGCGGTAGCTGTCACGAGCGGCAGTTTGCAGTTTGATATCGTTACTGGTTTTACCAAAGTCATACACCAGCTGCGTCAGGGTTATGCCATAAGAAACGTTGTTATCCAGCCTGCCGCTGGAGTCCGTTTGCCGGGAAGGCCCCGCATTACCCGTTAAACCGATGTGCGGATACCAGGCGCTTTTGGCTTCATCGATTTGCGCTTCACCAATACCTATCTGCGCCGCCTGTTGGGTGACGTCGGGGTTTCGCGCAAAGGCACGCAATATGCTTTCCTGTAACGATAAACTGGCAACCGGCGTAACCGCAGGAGCATTGGCCCATTGCGGTAATGGCGCAGCAAGCGCGTCTCCACCCATCACAATAAAACTGATTAAAAATATCAGACCTTTATTTTTACGGTTTTTTAATTGTAATCGCGCCATAGATAAGTCACTTCCTTCCAGGTCATTATTTTAACTGATCTTTATAACCAGCATCATTTTATTTAAGAAGGGTAATAACTTGTGCATCTCTTTTGTTTTTACTTCCCCCATTAAAAGAAATGCAGTGAAAAAGCTTATACGTTATTTATTAAGAATACACTACGACTTTTAGTTTACCATCATCCTCGTTAAGAATAATCCACGATAAGAAGTGATAGAAATCACAGTTTTATCGTCTATATATCTTTTTGGTGTGAATTATTTATTAAAAGCATAAGCAAGGGATTAAATTAAGGATAAAAAATAAAAGCGCAGTGCAGAAAGCACTGCGCACAAGAAGGTTTATACCGTTTTATTCCGTTTCATTACCATTGCCACAATAAGGCTTAGTAATAGTGCGCCTATAATCCACATCAGCGCACTGCTGCCCTGGGACCACAGGCTGTAAATAAAACCGATGATCACCAACAACATAACCAGCGTGCCAACGATGAGGATTGGCAACGAGGCGTGGATATCATGACGCAGGCGGATAGCGACCATAAACACCGCCAGGTAACAGACCAAAAAAGTGGCACTGGCGACGCTGGCGAGCGAGCCTAAATTCAACGCCGCCGTCATCAGCATGATCAACACCACCACGATGATGTTGCCCCATGTGCTCTGCCGCCACAGGGATTTATTCATTAGCTTCGGCAGTTCATGCTCGCTGCCCATGTTGTCCATAATATTAAATACCGCGAACAGGTTAGCGTTAATGGCTGAAGCCGTCGCCAGTAAAGCGCCGATCACCACAATCACATACCCCACATGCCCGAGCAGCGGAGAAGCGGCCTGCGCTACCGCGGTATCGGCATATTTTTCTAACTCTAATGCCGAAACATCACTAAGCAGTACCAGCGCTAGTGCGATGTAAAGCAGCGTAGTAACGCCAATCGCCACCAGAAACGCCCGTGGCATAATGACCGCCGGATCTTTTACTTTATCCGCCGCGTTCGCCATCATGCCAAAGCCCGCGTAGGCAAGGAAGGTAATCCCGATACAGGAGAAGAACGCGCCGGAAGTGGGGGGCGCGGAGACAGAAATGTGCGCAGGTTGTAGCGACCAGACGCCCGCAATGATCAACAACAACAGGATCATCATTTTGATGCCAACGAGGATAACTTCCAGTCGGCCTACTGCGTGGTTGCTTAAAGAGTTGAAGAGCGTCATCAGCGCAATGATAGCCAGCGCGTACAGCAATATAAGATGCTCATCCTGGCTGCCTTCATGCAGAAACTGCACGGCATAAGCACCAAATGCGCGGGCAACCATAGCAATACTCACCGCCAGCGTCATCAGGTAAAGCAAGGATAATGCCAGTGAAAAGACGCCGTTCCCTAATCCCCGGCGAAAGAAGTCAATAATCCCGCCATTACTGGGATAACTCGCCCCAAGCCGCGCATAGGCATAACCGGAAAACATCGCCACTATGCCGCCAAAGGCAAAAGCGACCCAGGTTGAGGCTTCCATTAACAACGCCGCCTGCCCCAGCAGGGCAAAGATCCCTGCCCCCACCATTGCCCCGATGCCAATGGAAACGACGTTCCATAGCCCGAGGGGTTTGTTACCGTTATCACCTTCCGCGTTCATCATGATCAGCCCTTAAACACGTTATAGCCGAGTTGGTTAGCAACAGATGCCACCATTTTCTGACCCCGAACACTATTACCGTCTTCATCCAGCGGCGGGGAGAACGCGGCAATCCCCATCACGCCAGGTACGACCGCCAGAATGCCGCCGCCAACGCCGCTTTTTCCTGGCAAACCCACGCGATACGCCCAGTCACCGGAGCGGCCATACAGTCCTTCCATCATCATTTCGGCCAGAATGTATGGCACGTTGTCGGCCTGCAGAATGCGTTTTTGACTTAGCGGATTAACACCGCCCGCCGCCAGCGTCGCGCCAAGCGTCGCCAGTTCCACGGTATTGATGAGCGTGGAACATTGGCGAGTGTAGACATCACAGGCTTCCATCGCATCGCAATACAGATATCCGGCGGAGTACAACAGCCAGGCAATAGCGCGGTTATGGAAGTTGGTTGTTTGTTCCGACTGGTTGACTTCGTCAGAGAGCGCGACTTGTTCTCCTGCAAGCTGTTGTTGAATATGTAAAATTCGCTGCCAGCGTTGTTCTGCATTCTCGGCTTTAATCAGACTGACGGCGGCGATAGCCCCCGCATTAACCAGCGGTGATAACGGTTTGCCACCATGAAGTTCTAAGGCAATGACCGAGTTAAAGGGAAGTCCGGTGGGATCTGCGCCAATTTTATCTTGTACAGCCTGCGGGCCGACATCTTCTAACGCGAGGGCTAGCGTACAGACTTTGGAGATGGATTCCAGCGCAAAGCGGTAATCACTGTCACCGGCACTATAGATATTGCCATCGCAGGTTACGATAGCGACGCTCGCCAGTTGGCTGGGGACATTCGCCAGAAAGGGGATGTAGTCGGCGTTTTGTCCGCCGCTAAGTGAGTGAAATTGGGTATACGCCTGATCCACTGCTTGTTGTAATTTGTTTGCATCTAACATCTTTTGTTAACTCCTTTTTATAGATGCGGGAGGTATTTCCTCACCCCGATGCCAGTTTTCAGGCATCCTGATTTAACTTAGCACCCGTACTTTAGATAAAGGAAAACAAAGAGATAAATGTCTAATTCTGATGCTAATTGCGCCAATTTTTTAATCTCTGCCGACTTTTCATTTCGCTGATAAATAATTTCTTGACCTTCCCCTTGCTGGAAGGTTTACCCTTTATCACAGTCAGTCAACACTGTCTTAAAGGAGTACGTTATGTCACAAACTATCGACCTGACCCTGGACGGCCTGTCCTGCGGTCACTGCGTTAAACGCGTGAAAGAAAGTCTCGAACAGCGCCCGGACGTTGAGCAGGCGGATGTGTCTGTCACTGAAGCACACGTTACCGGCACTGCAAGTGCAGAACAGCTGATCGAAACCATCAAACAAGCGGGTTATGACGCATCTGTAAGCCACCCAAAGGCTAAACCGCTGGCGGAGTCATCAATCCCGTCGGAAGCACTGACAGCGGTTTCTGATGAGCTTCCGGCAGCGACCGCCGATGACGATGACAGCCAGCAGTTGCTGCTGAGCGGCATGAGCTGCGCCAGCTGTGTCACCCGCGTACAAAATGCGCTGCAAAGCGTACCGGGCGTCACCCAGGCACGGGTAAACCTGGCGGAGCGTACTGCGCTGGTGATGGGCAGTGCCTCCCCACAAGATTTAGTGCAGGCGGTGGAGAAAGCAGGTTACGGCGCGGAAGCGATTGAAGATGACGCTAAACGCCGTGAGCGCCAGCAGGAAACCGCCATCGCTACAATGAAGCGCTTCCGCTGGCAGGCGATTGTCGCCCTGGCGGTGGGTATCCCGGTGATGGTCTGGGGGATGATCGGCGATAACATGATGGTTACCGCCGACAACCGCAGCCTGTGGCTGGTTATCGGCCTGATAACGCTGGCGGTGATGTTTTTCGCGGGCGGACATTTTTACCGTAGCGCATGGAAAAGCCTGCGCAACGGTGCGGCGACGATGGATACGCTGGTGGCGCTGGGTACGGGCGTGGCGTGGATCTATTCGATGAGCGTCAACCTGTGGCCGCAGTGGTTCCCGATGGAAGCGCGGCATCTTTATTACGAAGCCAGCGCGATGATTATCGGTCTGATTAATCTCGGCCATATGCTGGAAGCACGCGCACGTCAGCGTTCTTCAAAGGCGCTGGAGAAATTACTCGATTTAACCCCGCCGACGGCACGACTGGTTACTGACGAAGGTGAAAAAAGCGTGCCGCTGGCGGAAGTTCAGCCAGGCATGCTACTGCGCCTGACGACGGGCGACCGCGTGCCGGTAGATGGTGAAATTACCCAAGGCGAAGCGTGGCTGGATGAAGCGATGCTGACGGGCGAACCTATCCCGCAGCAAAAGGGCGAAGGCGATAGCGTCCATGCCGGGACAGTGGTTCAGGACGGTAGCGTGCTGTTTCGCGCCAGTGCGGTTGGCAGCCATACCACGCTGTCGCGGATTATTCGTATGGTGCGCCAGGCCCAGAGCAGCAAGCCAGAAATCGGCCAGCTGGCGGATAAAATCTCTGCCGTATTTGTGCCGGTGGTAGTGGTGATTGCGCTGGTCAGTGCGGCAATCTGGTATTTCTTTGGTCCGGCACCGCAGATTGTCTATACCCTGGTGATCGCCACCACGGTGCTGATTATCGCCTGTCCGTGTGCGCTGGGGCTGGCGACGCCGATGTCGATTATTTCCGGCGTCGGGCGGGCGGCTGAGTTTGGTGTGCTGGTGCGGGACGCCGACGCACTGCAACGCGCCAGTACGCTCGATACCGTCGTGTTCGATAAAACCGGGACGCTGACCGAAGGGAAACCGCAGGTTGTCGCGGTAAAAACATTTGCTGATGTTGATGAAGCGCAGGCATTGCGTCTGGCGGCGGCGCTAGAGCAAGGTTCCAGCCATCCGCTGGCACGAGCGATCCTTGATAAAGCAGGCGATATGCAGCTGCCGCAGGTCAACGGTTTCCGCACATTGCGCGGGCTGGGCGTGAGCGGTGAAGCAGAAGGTCATGCGTTATTGCTGGGTAATCAGGCGTTGTTAAATGACCAGCAAGTCGATACTAAAGCGATTGAAGCAGATATTTCAGCTCAGGCATCGCAAGGCGCAACGCCTGTGCTGCTGGCGGTTGACGGGAAAGCGGTGGCCCTGCTGGCAGTACGCGATCCGTTGCGTAACGATAGCGTGGCGGCGCTGCAACGCCTGCATAAAGCGGGATATCGTCTGGTGATGTTGACCGGGGATAACCCAACCACCGCCAAAGCAATCGCCAAAGAAGCTGGAATTGATGAAGTTATTGCCGGGGTGCTGCCGGACGGTAAAGCCGAAGCGATCAAACGTCTGCAAAGTGAAGGACGTCAGGTGGCAATGGTGGGCGACGGCATTAACGACGCGCCAGCGCTGGCCCAGGCGGATGTCGGTATTGCGATGGGTGGCGGCAGTGATGTTGCCATTGAAACCGCGGCGATTACCCTGATGCGCCATAGCCTGATGGGCGTTGCGGATGCGCTCGCTATTTCCCGCGCAACGCTGCGCAACATGAAGCAGAACCTGCTCGGCGCGTTTATCTACAACAGTATCGGTATTCCGGTCGCCGCCGGTATTTTGTGGCCGTTCACTGGAACACTGCTTAACCCGGTAGTTGCCGGAGCGGCAATGGCGCTCTCGTCGATTACCGTAGTGAGTAACGCCAACCGATTGCTGCGGTTTAAACCGAAGGAATAAGTACGTCATTGCGGATGCGCTGCTTTAGGGCGGCGCATTTGGCATCGACGCATGACTGCCGGATGCGGCGTAAACGCCTTATCCGGCCTACGGTTCAGGCATAAGTTTGTAGGCCTGATAAGACGCGCCAGCGTCGCATCAGGCAATGGTGATCGAATGCCGGATGCGGCGTGAACGCCTTATCCGACCTACGAGATGAAGCGATGTTTTAGCCTTACGCGATCTTTTTTGCACGCTCTTCACGGCGTGCCAAATATTCGGTCGCAGTTTCAATCCGTCTCAACTCCATTTGCGCCATCCCTCCCCGCGCGCTAGCATGATATTTCACAAAGGGAGGTCGTATGGATCTGTTGTACCGGGTAAAAACGCTTTGGGCCGCGCTGCGCGGTAATCATTACACCTGGCCTGCCATCGATATCTCTCTTCCCGGCAATCGCCATTTTCATCTGATTGGCAGTATTCATATGGGGAGTCACGATATGGCTCCCCTGCCCACCCGTTTGCTCAAAAAGCTCAAAAACGCCGATGCGCTGATCGTCGAGGCGGATGTTTCCACCAGCGATACGCCTTTTGCCAATTTGCCAGCCTGCGAGGCGCTGGAAGCGCGCATTAGCGAGGAGCAACTCCAAAACCTGCAGCACATTAGCCTGGAGATGGGCATTTCTCCCTCGCTGTTTTCTACCCAACCGCTGTGGCAAATCGCGATGGTTCTTCAGGCGACGCAGGCACAAAAGTTGGGGCTGCGGGCAGAATACGGTATCGATTACCAGTTATTGCAGGCGGCGAAGCAACAACATAAACCTGTAATTGAACTGGAAGGGGCAGAAAAGCAAATTGCCATGTTGCTCCAGCTTCCCGACAAAGGACAGGCGCTGCTGGACGATACGCTGACTCACTGGCATACCAATGCACGGTTGCTGCAACAAATGATGAGCTGGTGGCTGAATGCGCCGCCGCAAAATAATGAAATAACGCTGCCCAATACGTTTAGCCAGTCGCTGTATGATGTCCTGATGCACCAGCGCAATCTTGCCTGGCGGGATAAATTACGCGCCATGCCGCCGGGGCGCTATGTGGTCGCGGTCGGTGCTTTACATCTGTATGGAGAAGGAAATTTGCCGCAGATGTTGCGCTAAAAAAATGGCCAATATCGCTATTGGCCCGTCAAAGAGGAATTTCATATTTTTATTATTATGCCGTCGCTTTAAACGACGGTGTAAGTCGATTGTCGCTCAATCTCACCATCCTGCCAATACTCTTAGGCAAGATGACACTTTTTTTTGGGCCGCCATCAGGCGTATGCTTTCTCCGTTTTTTGTTTGAGGCAGGAAAATTACGATGACACCCGCAGTTAAATTACTCGAAAAAAACAAAATTTCTTTTCAGGTTCATACCTACGAACACGATCCGGCTGAAACCAATTTTGGCGATGAAGTCGTCAAAAAATTAGGTTTGAATCCGGATCAGGTCTACAAAACGCTGCTGGTCGCAGTGAACGGCGATATGAAACATCTGGCAGTGGCCGTCACGCCGGTCGCAGGTCAATTGGATCTCAAAAAAGTGGCTAAGGCGCTGGGAGCCAAGAAAGTAGAGATGGCCGATCCGATGGTCGCGCAGCGTTCAACAGGATATCTGGTTGGTGGAATTAGCCCACTAGGGCAGAAAAAACGTCTGCCGACGATTATCGACGCCCCCGCACAAGAATTTGCCACTATTTATGTTTCCGGCGGTAAACGCGGGCTGGATATCGAACTGGCGGCAAGCGATCTGGCGAAGATCCTCGATGCCAAATTTGCCGATATCGCTCGCCGCGATTAAGCATCGTGCCGGATGTGAGCATCCGGCACTTTCAGATTACTGCCAGCTCACCTCACCTTTCGGCTCATAAGCATTCGCATCCAGCGGCGAGTTTTTCTGGATATACGCTTTCAGCACTTCGGCATCAATAAAGCCGGTATTCACATATCCCGGTTTGTTATCAAGGCGCGGGTAACCATCACCGCCAGTAGCATTAAAGTTTAATGTTGCCATGCGGTAGGTTTTTGCCGGATCGACCGGTTCGCCTTTAATTTTCAGGTCGTTGAGTTTGCCGTCTTTCGCCACAAAACTGACGTTGGCAAATTGCGGGTAGGCACCGGAATCCGGCTTCATCTGCGCGACGGCAGTCAGGTAATCAATCGCCTCTTTACCGGTCATGTCGGCATACACCACCACATTGCCGAACGGCTGCACTTTCAGCACGTTTTTATAGCTGATATTGCCTGCCTCGATAGAATCACGAATTCCACCTCCGCTCATCACCGCAAAGTCGGCACCAGTACGATCCATTTGGGCTGCCAGAATCAACCGCCCCATATTGGTCTGTACAAAACGCACTTTGTCACGATCGCCTTCCAGACGACCATTGGTTTCGCCAATTTTCACTTCCAGCTGCGCTTTGCCTTTATTCTGGAACGGTGATAACAGCGAGATCATTTGCTGATTCTCGGCGATTTCCGGGGTGTACAGCACACGCTCGCTTTTCCCGTCTTCCCAGGTGACTTTTTTCTTCAGGTTTACCGGAATCAACTGGTAGTTGACCATTTTCATTTCGCCGTTGCGAAACTCAAAGTCGGCCCGACCAACGTACTTGCCCCACTCATGCGCTTGTACAATCCAGATGCCGTTTTGTTGATCCGGTTTGCATGGTGTACCAGGAACGTAATCTACCTGCTTTTTATTTTCAGCCGCCATACAAACGGGATCTTGCGAATGTCCGCCGACAATCATCGCCAACGATCCGGCCGGCAAACTGCGCGCCATCTCTACATCACCCGGCGCGTTAGAACCGTGCTCACCGTTGTCGTAATGCCCCATATGGGTCGCCGCGATAATAATGTCCGGCTTTTCTGTCTGTTGCAGCTCCTGGATCACCAGTTTGGCTTCGTCGGCAGGTTTACGGAATTCAATGTCGGTGAAGTTTTCTGGGTTACCTAATTTCGCTGTTTCATCAGTTGTTAAACCAATAACGGCGATTTTCAGATCCTGACTCTTAAACAGAGCCCACGGTTTAAACAGGCGCTCGCCGGTACTTTTCTGGTAGATATTGGCGGAAAGCAACGGGAACTTAGCCCACTTTTCCTGCTGGCGTAATACGGTGAGCGGGTTATCAAATTCATGATTACCGATTGCCATCGCATCATAGCCCACCAGATTCATACCGCGAAAATCTGGCTCTGCGTCCTGCAAATCGGATTCCGGCACACCGGTATTAATGTCGCCACCAGAAAGTAGCAGCACGCTCCCGCCTTCAGCGGCGACCTCTTTACGAATACCGTCCACCAGCGTTTTTTGTGCCGCCAGACCGTATTCGCCATATTCATTGCGCCAGAAATGACCGTGATGGTCGTTGGTATGCAGAACCGTAATTTTATAGGTTTTATCCTGCTCATAGGCCAACGCAGTTTCACTCGCCAGTGACAATGTGGTTAACAGTGCTAATGCCACACCCCGCTGCAATAATTTCATACTTCTCTCCCTGACCAGATAATAACGTGTTGAAAATTAGTATGACGCGACATCATAGACAAGTCTGCGTTCGGTTACGATAAATCTACATCCAGATTGGAAATTCTGTTTTCCACATTGAGACTTCCTTCAAAAGGCACGTGCAGGTATGTTAGTCAGGTAATAATCACAATTAAGATAAATTTTTACATCGCAACTCTAAAAAAGTGACTTTCCTATGGCAATGAGTGAACAATCCCAGCCTGTGGCAGGCGCGACTGCGTCGGCCACCAAGGCCCGAACTTCGTTTGGTATTTTAGGCGCTATCAGCCTCTCACATCTGCTGAACGACATGATCCAATCGCTGATTCTGGCGATTTATCCGCTATTACAGTCAGAGTTTTCCCTGACGTTTATGCAGATTGGGCTGATAACCCTCACCTTCCAGCTCGCCTCTTCGCTGCTGCAACCAGTGGTCGGTTACTGGACAGATAAATACCCCATGCCGTGGTCGTTGCCAATTGGCATGTGCTTTACCTTAAGCGGCCTGGTATTGCTGGCACTGGCGGGCAGTTTTGGCTCGGTGTTGCTGGCGGCGGCGCTGGTCGGTACCGGTTCGTCGGTCTTTCATCCAGAATCTTCCCGCGTGGCACGTATGGCGTCTGGCGGACGTCATGGTCTGGCGCAATCTATCTTCCAGGTCGGCGGTAACTTTGGCAGTTCGTTGGGACCTTTGCTGGCGGCGGTGCTCATCGCCCCCTATGGCAAAGGCAACGTTGCATGGTTTGTACTGGCGGCACTGCTGGCAATCGTGGTGTTGGCGCAAATCAGCCGCTGGTACTCTGCGCAGCACCGAATGAGTAAAGGCAAGCCGAAAGCGCCAATAATCAATCCGCTGCCACGAAATAAGGTCGTGCTGGCTGTTTGCGTACTGTTAGTGCTGATTTTCTCGAAATATTTCTATATGGCGAGCATCAGCAGCTATTACACCTTTTATCTGATGGAAAAATTCGGATTATCCATCCAGAATGCCCAACTTCATCTGTTTGCCTTCCTGTTTGCCGTTGCGGCGGGGACGTTGATTGGCGGGCCTGTTGGCGATAAGATTGGGCGAAAATATGTAATTTGGGGCTCTATCCTCGGCGTTGCGCCTTTTACGCTTATTTTACCGTACGCAAGCCTGCACTGGACGGGGGTTTTGACGGTGATTATTGGATTTATCCTCGCCTCTGCGTTTTCTGCCATTCTGGTTTATGCGCAAGAGCTGCTTCCAGGGCGTATCGGCATGGTTTCCGGGCTCTTTTTCGGTTTTGCTTTTGGCATGGGTGGCCTTGGAGCCGCAGTTCTGGGGCTTATCGCCGACCATACCAGTATCGAGTTAGTTTATAAAATATGTGCTTTCCTGCCGCTTCTTGGAATGTTGACCATATTCTTACCTGATAATCGGCATAAATCCTGAATTCCCGGCAGTCAAAGGTAAACTTTGGCTGCTTCATTTTGCAGTAACCATAAGCCTTTCCTCTTCATACACCTCATCACTTTTCCGATCCGTGCCTTTTTTGCGGCTAATTCCATTTTTCTGCAAAATTCAATAATTATTCATAAACATCATCTATGAAATTGTCATAAACTATTACCTGTAATTTTGGTTTTCCCGGCCAAAATATGGACAACCACCACCAGGAAAAGGAGACGGAATGCATCACGCCACCCCGCTTATCACCACAATTGTTGGCGGCCTTGTGCTTGCCTTTATCCTCGGCATGCTGGCCAATAAACTGCGTATTTCTCCTCTGGTGGGATATCTGTTAGCGGGTGTGCTGGCAGGCCCCTTTACCCCAGGTTTTGTTGCCGATACAAAACTTGCGCCTGAACTGGCGGAACTGGGCGTTATTCTGTTGATGTTCGGCGTCGGCCTGCATTTTTCACTCAAGGATTTGATGGCGGTAAAGTCTATCGCCATTCCCGGCGCGATCGCCCAGATAGCCGTGGCGACACTGCTGGGTATGGCGCTCTCCGCCGTGCTGGGTTGGTCGTTGATGACCGGTATCGTGTTCGGTTTGTGTCTTTCCACCGCCAGTACCGTGGTGTTACTGCGCGCACTTGAAGAACGGCAATTAATAGACAGCCAGCGAGGGCAAATCGCCATCGGCTGGCTGATTGTGGAAGACCTGGTGATGGTCCTGACGCTGGTGTTGCTGCCAGCGGTAGCCGGAATGCTGGAACAGGGCGATGTGGGCTTTGCGACACTGGCGCTGGATATGAGTATCACCATCGGCAAAGTGGTCGCATTTATCGCCATTATGATGTTGGTAGGTCGCCGTCTGGTGCCGTGGATTATGGCACGCAGCGCAGCAACCGGTTCGCGCGAGTTGTTTACCCTGTCGGTGCTGGCGCTGGCGTTAGGGATTGCTTTTGGCGCGGTGGAGCTGTTTGACGTCTCCTTTGCACTCGGCGCGTTCTTTGCCGGGATGGTGCTGAATGAGTCCGAACTTAGCCACCGTGCCGCCCACGATACGCTGCCATTACGTGATGCGTTTGCAGTGTTGTTCTTCGTCTCTGTCGGGATGTTGTTTGATCCGTTAATCCTGATTCAGCAGCCGTTGGCGGTGCTGGCTACGCTGGCGATTATTCTGTTTGGTAAATCGGTCGCGGCGCTCTTCCTCGTCCGGTTGTTTGGCCACTCCCAGCGTACGGCGTTGACCATCGCCGCCAGCCTGGCGCAGATTGGTGAGTTCGCCTTTATCCTGGCGGGACTGGGGATGGCATTGAATCTGCTGCCGCAGGCGGGGCAAAACCTGGTGCTGGCGGGGGCGATTTTGTCGATTATGCTCAACCCTGTGCTGTTCGCGCTGCTGGAGAAATACCTAGCGAAAACCGAAACGCTGGAAGAGCAGACGCTGGAGGAAGCTATCGAAGAAGAGAAGCAGATTCCGGTGGATATCTGCAACCATGCGCTGCTGGTAGGTTATGGTCGTGTGGGCAGCCTGCTGGGGGAGAAATTGCTCGCGTCTGATATTCCTTTAGTGGTGATTGAGACGTCACGTACTCGCGTCGACGAACTGCGTGAGCGCGGAGTCCGGGCGGTATTAGGCAACGCGGCTAACGAAGAGATCATGCAACTGGCGCATCTGGAATGCGCAAAATGGCTGATCCTGACGATTCCCAACGGTTACGAAGCAGGCGAGATTGTGGCATCTGCTCGCGCGAAAAACCCGGATATTGAGATTATCGCCCGCGCCCATTATGACGACGAGGTGGCCTATATCACCGAACGTGGCGCGAATCAGGTGGTGATGGGCGAGCGTGAAATTGCCCGTACCATGCTGGAACTGCTGGAAACGCCACCGGCAGGTGAAGTGGTGACGGGGTAAACGGTGATTACCGGATAATAGGCGCGGATATGTAGGCCTGATAAGACGCAGCCAGCGTCGCATCAGGCATCGAGAGCCAAATGCCAGATGCGGCGTGAACGCCTTATCTGGCCTACGAACCGACGATAACTTAACGATCCCAGTAAGATTCTTCCAGGCTGTCTTCACGCTCCGGCAGCCCGCGCGTTAAGCGTGGAGAATGCTGGTTCAGTACCTGATAGCTCACACGGTTGGCGTATTTACACACCTGCGCTAATGACGAATACGTCAACCAGGTGAATTTATGCTTGCTGGAATTTGGTACGCTGCTACGGTGATAACTGTTAGCGGTAATGTCATGCAACAGCGCCGCCAGCGCCCCATCTCCGGCACCGTTAGTGTTCATGATTTTTTCTGGTCCGCCCATATACGGCGCAATGTGCGAATAGACGCGCAGCGGATTCTGGCAATCCTTGTGGCGCATGGCGCGGCTAAACTCATACTGGTTAAATTCCGCGATAGCGCCCGGCAGCAGCGGATGCTGGGTTTTGCGTTTCGCTTCGTCTTCAGTAAAGCCCGCCATATACAAACCGATTGGCCCGGCGGTGCACAGCACCAGATCCACCCAGTCCAGCGCCTTGTCAGACGCCAGCAGCGGATCGCTCTCTCCGGTCAACGCTTCGGCTTCTTCTTCGTTCATCGCAAGGATGGAAACGTGTTCTTTGAGGAATTGCTGCCACCACTGCGGATTCTCGGCGATGACAAATTTAGTCCCCAGCGTCAGCACCACCGGCACGTTATATTTCTTCGCGTACTCAATGGCTTTCATGGTTGCTTCCGGCATCGGTTCGCCCGGCTTGCAGCGCACCAGATATGAGGTGAGTACCAGCGCCGACGCTCCGGCAATCACATCTTCCGGAATGCTTTCTGCCCGTAGCTGGTTCATGTGGCCAGGGCTAATGGCAAAAGTGCGTTCGCCAGACTCGCCAATCAGCGTAAAACAGCGTCCAATCGGGCCGTCTACGCCTTGCAGATAGTTAAGATCGGTACGGCTGGAGGTATTACACAAATAACGATAGGCGTAGCTGCCAATTTCAATATTGCTGCACATCACGCCCAGTAGTACCGAGCGGTCATCCGCCAGTACCGAGTAGTTATGCATGGTGTTACCAATAGTGCCACCCGCAAACTGATGGGTAATCAGGTTTTTCTCTTTAAGTTCCTGATAGAGTGCTTCGGCAACATCATCTTCAATCACCAGTGAATGCCCGGCACTTAATCCATAACGTTCAATGAACTCATCATCCACTTTCGCTTCTATATCGACCAGAGTCTGGTCGATACCCACTACCCAGGCGGCGCTGGTTTCGTTTTCTGGCTGGAACTGCTGAAGCAGCGGATCGCGTGCGTTTACGGGGAAGTAATGTTTGGATTTACGTTTACCGGGAAATTTCATGGTTGTTTTTACGGGTGGTTAACTGAGCGGCGAATGTTAACACAATCTCCCGGGAACGCGCGAGATGCAGCCAGTTTCAATATCAGCAGACGAGATCGCATTATCATGGCAGAGCTTCCTTACAATGGCGCAATTTGAAAGGAGTTTTTCTATGAAGATGGAAAACAAATTACCCGCACTGGAACTGATTTCTGCCGAAATGAGGGCCGTTGTTAATACACTTCAGCCTGATTTACCGCCCTGGCCCGCAGAAGGAACACTTGCCGAGCAGCGTCAGCATTACACGCTCGAGCGGCGATTCTGGAATGCTGGCGCTCCAGAAATGGAAACCAGGGATTACGCAGTTCCGACAAAATATGGACAGGTGGAGGCCCGCTTATTTTGTCCAAATTCAGATAGCCCAGCGACGCTATTTTATCTTCACGGCGGTGGTTTTATTCTCGGCAACCTAGATACCCACGATCGCATCATGCGACTTCTGGCAATCTACACTCAGTGTACGGTGATTGGCATTGATTACACCCTTTCGCCAGAAGCGCGTTTTCCGCAAGCGATAGAAGAAATCGTGGCCGCCTGTTGTCACTTCCACCAGCAGGCGGGCGATTATCAAATCAATATGTCACGTATTGGCTTTGCCGGTGATTCCGCTGGCGCAATGCTGGCGCTAGCCAGCGCCTTGTGGCTGCGGGATAAACAGATCGATTGCGGTAAGGTTGTGGGCGTTTTGCTGTGGTATGGACTTTATGGGTTACGGGATTCCGTGACTCGTCGCCTGCTGGGCGGTGCCTGGGATGGCTTAACGCAACAGGATTTGCAGATGTATGAAGAGGCATATTTAGGCAGCGAAGCGGATCGCGAGTCGCCGTATTACTGCCTGTTTAATAATGATCTCACTCGAAATGTGCCGCCCTGTTATATCGCCGGAGCGGAGTTCGATCCGCTGCTGGATGACAGTCGCCTGCTTTACCAGACGTTAGCGGCACACCAGCAACCTTGTGAGTTCAAACTCTACTCCGGTACGCTGCACGCCTTTTTGCATTATTCACGGATGATGAAAACCGCCGACGATGCTCTACGCGACGGTGCTCGATTCTTTAGCGATAGGCTGCAACAAGATTAGCCATCATTTCGATATGTTCCGGTGTAGCATTAAGCGCCGGAATATATTCGTATTTTTTCCCGCCAGCGCCGAGGAAGACTTCACGGTTTTGCTCGGCAATCTCTTCCAGCGTCTCCAGACAATCCGCAGCAAAGCCCGGGCACATCACCTGAATATGACCTACGCCTTTTTCTCCAAGCATTTTCAACGTTTCGTCGGTATAAGGCATCAGCCAGGGTTCCCGGCCAAAGCGCGACTGAAAGGTCATCATCACTTTTTCTGGTGCCATTCCCAGTGCGGAAGCCAGTTCACGCGTCGTTGTGCGACAACGCTGCGGGTAATCATCGCCTTCATCCGCGTAACGCTGGGGAATGCCATGATAAGAGAGCAGCAGCAGATCCGGCTCGCCATGTTTTTCGAAAGAGGCCCGCACGCTATTTGCCAGCGCATTAATGTAATCGTGGTTATCGGCGTAATCACGAATAAACGAAATCCCCGGAATGCTACGCTTGCGCGCGAGAATGCGTGCAAGTTCATCCCACACAGCGCCAACCGTTGAACAGGAGTATTGCGGATAAAGCGGCAGCACCACAATATGATCAACATGTTCTGCCAGTAGTTCATCGACGGCGCTTTCCAGTGATGGCGAGCCGTAGCTCATGCCCAGCGCCACTGGCATATCCGGTAAACGTTGTGCCAGCGCCTGCTGTTGCTGGCGGCTGTAAACCATCAGCGGCGAGCCACCTTCCATCCAGACCGAGGCGTACAGCTTCGCCACGCGCGGCGAGCGCAGCGGCAAAATCACACCACGCAGCAACGGCCACCACAACAGCCGTGAGGTATCGACCACGCGTCTATCGCTTAAAAATTGTTTCAGATAGCGTTTTACCGCTTCAGGAGTGGGGGCATCGGGCGTCCCCAGGTTTGCCAGCAAGATACCGGTTTTAGTCTGACGCATTACCGCCTCTTATCGATTCAACTTGTTGATAATTGTAGCGGAAAAGTGAGGAAGAAGAACTAATTGCTGTGAAAGGCCTGGCCTGAGGAGGATGAGCAGACCTGCCCGAAAACAGATCTGCTGCGGCTTGATTAGCCGAGGATTTTTTCCAGAGCCGCGCGAACTTCAGCAACCGGTTTGGTGCCGTCAACTTTCGCGTATTTGGTGTTACCCGCTTCTGCTTCTTTGGAGTAGTAGCCGATCAGCGGTGCAGTCATCTGATGGTATTCAACCAGACGTTTACGTACGGTTTCTTCCTGATCGTCTTTACGAGTAGTCAGCTCTTCACCGGTCACGTCGTCTTTGCCTTCTACTTTCGGCGGATTGAATTTAACGTGATATACACGACCAGACGGCGCGTGAACGCGGCGACCGACGATACGATCAACAATCAGCTCGTCCGGTACGTCGAATTCCAGAACGTAATCAACATTGATGCCCGCTTCTTTCATCGCGTCTGCCTGCGGAATGGTACGCGGGAAGCCGTCCAACAGGAAACCATTACGGCAATCTTCCTGAGCAATGCGCTCTTTAACCAGCGCGATCACCAGTTCATCGGTGACCAGTTTGCCAGCGTCCATAATGTCTTTAGCTTGTTTACCCAGCTCGGAGCCAGATTTGACTGCGGCACGCAGCATATCGCCAGTGGAGATTTGCGGAATACCATATTTCTCCATGATGAACTGAGCCTGAGTCCCTTTCCCCGCGCCCGGAGCGCCAAGCAGAATGATACGCATTGCGAAAATCCCCTTAAATTGTGTCGAATTTTTTGAAAAAGCGATAAACGATACCACCAACAGGCGATTGCCTCAAGAAAGGCACCTGAGGCTGAAACGGTTAATGGCGAGATAATTTGCGGAAAGTGCAGAGGATGAAAAGAAAAATGCCGGATGACACGAAGGTCATCCGGCACCACATTCAGCTGTATGCCGGATAAAATTCATCCGGCATTACATCAGGAAACCAGTAACTGGTTCATACGACGAATAAACAGGTTCGGATCTTCCAGCGTACCGCGTTCTGCCAGCAGCGCCTGATCCAGCAGCAGTTCTACCCACTCGCTGAACTTGGCTTCATCTTCAGTATCTGCCGCACGTTTCACCAGTACGTGATCCGGGTTCAGTTCGAAGATGTATTTCACTTCTGGCACTTTCTGGCCCGCTGCGGCGAACAGTTTCGCCATCTGGGTGCTCATTTCGTCCGCGTCGGTAGAAACGATCGCTGGCGTATCGGTCAGACGATGAGTCAGACGGACATCTTTCACGCGCTCGCCGAGCAGGGCTTTTACGCGGTCGATGAACGGAGTCAGTGCTTTTTCCGCTTCTTTCGCACTCTCATCAACTTCGTCAGCCAGTTTTTCCAGCGACTCATCAACTTTAGACACGGACTGGAACGGTTTACCGTCGAACTCGGTCAGATAGTTCATCATCCACTCATCGATGCGGTCGGAAAGCAGCAGAACTTCGATGCCTTTCTTACGCAGCAGTTCCAGGTGCGGGCTGCTCTTCGCTGCCGCATAGCTGTCTGCGGTGATGTAGTAGATTTTCTCCTGCCCTTCTTTCATGCGGGAAACGTAGTCTTCCAGAGACACGGTCTGCGCAGAAGAATCGGTATGGGTAGACGCAAAACGCAGCAGTTTGGCGATCGCTTCCTGGTTAGCGAAATCTTCCGCCGGACCTTCTTTCAGTACCAGGCCAAACTGTTGCCAGAAGGTCTGGTATTTTTCCGCGTCGTCTTTCGCCAGTTTTTCCAGCATTTGCAGCACACGCTTGGTCAGCGCATTGCGCAGATTGCGGGTTACGGTGCTGTCCTGGAGGATTTCACGGGAAACGTTCAGCGGCAGATCGCTGGAGTCAATCAAACCACGCACGAAGCGCAGATAGTTCGGCATGAACTGTTCTGCGTCGTCCATGATGAACACACGCTGGACGTACAGTTTCAGGCCGTGTTTATGATCGCGGTTCCACATATCCCACGGCGCCTGCGACGGGATGTACAGCAGGCTGGTGTACTCCTGCTTACCTTCAACGCGGTTGTGGCTCCAGGTCAGCGGATCGTTAAAGTCATGGGCGATATGTTTGTAGAACTCTTTGTACTCTTCATCGGTGATCTCCGACTTGTTACGCGTCCACAGCGCCTGCGCTTTGTTGATTTTCTCCCAGGAGATAACGGTTTCGCCATCTTTCTCTTCGCGTTTTTCGATCTCTACCGGCAGCGCGATATGGTCGGAGTATTTGCTGATGATGGAGCGCACGCGCCAATCATCGAGGAACTCGTCTTCGCCTTCACGCAGATGCAGGGTGATTTCAGTGCCACGATCTTCTTTGGTGATGTCGGCAACGGTGTATTCACCTTCACCAGCCGATTCCCAGAACACGCCGTTTTCTGGTTTTTCGCCCGCCGCACGAGTACGCACGGTCACTTTATCGGCCACGATAAACGCGGAGTAGAAACCAACACCAAACTGACCGATCAGCTGGCTGTCTTTCGCCTGGTCAGAACCCAGGGATTCGAGGAATGATTTGGTGCCGGATTTAGCGATAGTCCCCAGATGGTCAATCACTTCGTCGCGGGTCATCCCCACGCCGTTATCGGAAATGGTCAGCGTGCGCTTGTCTTTATCGAAAGAAACACGAACGCGCAGTTCGCCGTCACCTTCGTACAGATCCGGGTTAGAGAGCGCGCGGAAACGCAGCTTGTCCGCCGCATCGGAGGCGTTAGAGATAAGCTCACGCAGGAAGATTTCTTTATTGGAATAGAGAGAATGGATCATCAGGTGCAGAAGCTGCTTCACTTCTGACTGAAAACCACGAGTTTCTTGTCCTTTCATGTAGGTCTACCTCAATAATGCCATTTTAAGGTTAAAAACAGGATGAGGGGTAAATGGGGACAAGGAAGGATAATTTCAAGCGAGAGCAGGTGATCCTGCTCTCGTTTGCTTAAAAACGAATCTTATGACGCCCGGCAAGGGAATGCGACAACGTGGTGCCGTCGACCATTTCCAGCTCGCCGCCAACCGGTACGCCATGAGCGATTCGGCTGGCTTCCACGTCATATTGCGCGCAAAGCTCGGCAATATAGTTGGCGGTGGCTTCACCTTCGACCGTCGGGTTGGTGGCGAGGATCACTTCGGTGATTTTTTCTGCCGCCAGACGCTGTTCCAGTCGATCAAGTCCGATATCATCCGGGCCAATACCGTCCAGCGGTGACAGATGCCCCATCAACACAAAATAACGACCGGAAAACTGCCCCGTCTGCTCAATGGCGTAGATGTCCGCCGGACTCTCTACCACGCAGATTTGACCGTTTTCCTGACGACGCGGATTCGAACAGATATTACAGACTTCCTGTTCAGTGAAGGTGCGGCAATCGGCGCAGTGGCCGATTTCCGACATCGCCCGGGTGAGCGCCTGCGCCAGACGCATCCCGCCGCTACGATCGCGCTGAAGCAGCGTGAACGCCATACGCTGCGCCGACTTCGGGCCAACGCCCGGCAGACAGCGCAGTGCTTCCATAAGCTGTGTTAACAGCGGGCTGGTTTGCATCAGAACGGCATCTTAAAGCCTGGCGGCAGCTGCATTCCGGAGGAAACAGAGGCCATTTTTTCTTTCTGGGTTTCTTCGATGCGGCGCGCTGCGTCGTTGAATGCCGCAGCGACCAAATCTTCCAGCATCTCTTTGTCGTCTTCCAGCAGGCTAGGGTCGATCTCTACGCGACGGCAGTTGTGAGCGCCATTGATGGTCACTTTCACCAGACCAGCACCGGATTCGCCAGTCACTTCCAGCTTCGCGATTTCTTCCTGCATCTGCTGCATTTTTTCTTGCATCTGCTGGGCTTGCTTCATCAGGTTGCCCAGACCGCCTTTACCAAACATAGGTTTCTCTCTCAATCACGTTAAGGATGACGATCGTAAGCAGTGCTTACGATCAAATGGGGCGGATACTTTCTTCATCCAGCTCTGCATCAAAGAATCGACGCAGGGTCTGAATATTATTATCCGCAATAATGGACTCGCGCGCCTGCGCAAGTTTTTCTTCGTATATCGCCTGACGCCACTCCAGCGGCGTGCGCACCGCGGGATTATCATCTTCAACGATAGTCAGTTCAACCGTTGAACCTTTTAACGTGCTCAACGCTTCAGCCAGTTTTTGCTGTGCGCCGCGGTTATTCAAATGCCGCTGAGAGGAGCGTAAATGCAGGCATACAGCGTTGTCGCTCTCCTCTTTCCAGGCATTTAACGCCACCTGCTCGACCAGTTTGGGTAGCGATAGTTGGCTCACCTGTGCCGCCCACGGGTCGCGCTCAATGGCTTCTGCCGCCAGCTTCGCCGCCAGTTCCGGCGTTTTTTCATGTTCCAGCGCTTTTTTAAGCGCCTTCGGCGTGGCGACTACTTCTTTTTGCTGCATCACTGGGGTGGTCGCCTTCCAGCGATACGCTTCTTTTTTGGCTGGCGCTTTTTCCAGCGCCGATGGCACCGGACGCGACTGAACGCGATCGGTGACCGAAGCCAGTCTTTCCAGCGCAGCGTTATTCACCGGCCGCGCGCGGGTAGCGGCTGCCGGTTCACTCTTTTTTGCTTTGGTTGCTCCCTGAGCGCGCTGCAGTTGCTGACGCGCCGCCAGCACCTGGCTGGTGGTTTCTGAGAGCGGTACAGTCGGTGCCTGCTGCGGCGCTGGTTGCGGTTGCGGCGGCACCTGGGTTGGCGTCATTACCGCCGTTGGCGCGACGGGCGCAAAGGACTGGCGTGGCACTTCTGGCTCAGGCAGCGGCATACGCGGATGGAACGCCAGCGCGCGCAGCAGCGTCATCTCAACGCCCATGCGGCGGTCCGGCGCATACGGTAATTCTTTGCGACCAATCAACAGCGTCTGATAGTAAAGCTGAATATCCGTCGGCGGTATGGTGCGCGCCAGTTCACGCATCCGCAGCTCGATGGCGGCCATGTCGTTGCCAAGTGCAGCAGGCGAAAGTTGTACCATCGCAATACGATGCAACAGACCGAGCATTTCCACCAGCAACGCTTCCCACTCGATACCACGGGCAGCGGCTTCATTAATCAGCGCCATTACGCGCTCGCCGTTGGCCTCGACCATCGCTTCAACCAGCGACAGCGCCTGATCGTCGTCAAGCGTACCCAGCATCGCACTGACCGCCTGGGTTGAAACCTGGCCGTCACCGCTGGCAATTGCCTGGTCGGTCAGACTTAAGGCGTCTCGCAGGCTGCCTTCAGCGGCGCGCGCCAGCAGCTGCAACGCACGTGGCTCGTGGGCGATATGTTCTTCGTTGAGGATGTGCTCAAGCTGATGGCGAATTTGCTCGACATCCAGCGCCTTGAGATGGAATTGCAGACAGCGTGACAAAATCGTCACCGGCAATTTCTGCGGATCGGTCGTCGCCAGCAGGAACTTGACGTGCTCTGGCGGCTCTTCAAGGGTTTTTAACAGTGCGTTAAAGCTGTGACGCGACAGCATATGCACTTCGTCGATCAGATAGACTTTAAAACGACCACGCGCCGGAGCGTACTGAACGTTATCCAGCAGGTCGCGGGTATCTTCAACTTTAGTGCGCGAGGCGGCGTCGATTTCAATCAAATCGACAAAGCGCCCCTGCTCGATTTCACGGCAGTTATCGCATACGCCGCACGGCGTCGCGGTAATGCCGGTTTCGCAGTTTAGCCCCTTCGCCAGCAGTCGGGCGATAGAGGTTTTTCCGACGCCACGGGTGCCGGAAAAAAGATAAGCATGATGAATACGCCCTAACGACAAGCCGTTCGCCAGTGCGGTCAGCACATGTTCCTGGCCGACGACGTCAGCAAAGGTTTGTGGGCGCCATTTTCGGGCTAAGACCTGATAACTCATTGGCAGGCTCTGAAACGCTGGAAGGTGGATTCACGAAGGGGTAATGCTAACACAGCCCCGTCAGAACGGCGAGGCTGAATGTACAACTTGTGCTGCCCATGACGTGGGCTGGCGAAAATTAATGGCCCGGGAACGGGACAAGGCTATAACAGGTAATGCCCTGCTTTTCGAGGCGCTGTTCGCCGCCAAGATCGAACAGATTAATGATGAATGCAGCGTCAGTAACTTCACCACCTAAACGGCGGATCAGTTTAACCGTCGCTTCAATGGTGCCGCCTGTTGCCAGCAAATCATCAACCACCAGCACTTTGTCGCCAGGTTTAATGGCATCAACGTGGATTTCCAGCTTATCGGTGCCGTATTCCAGTTCGTAAGAATCGTTGATAGTTTCGCGCGGCAGTTTGCCTGGTTTACGTACCGGCACAAAACCAACGCCCAGACCCAGTGCTACCGGAGCGCCGAACAAGAAGCCACGAGCTTCAGTGCCGACAACTTTGGTAATGCCCGCATTTTTGTAACGCTCAACCAGTAAATCGATGCTGAGAGCGTAAGCTTTCGGGTCTTCCAGTAAGCTGGTGACATCGCGGAAAAGAATGCCGGGTTTCGGGTAGTCCTGAATGCTTTTGATGCTATTTTTGAGATACTCAAGCTGCTGTGCAGTCGCGGTCATAAGTGTATGCCTGCTTGTTACGGTGGTACTCACGGCGCGTTTTAAACGAGTCAAAAGTAACAGTTGTTTAACCTTTGACCGCCTGCGCCTGTGCTCGAAAACGCCAGAATGTACTGGCTGTGGGCGATAATTGCAACAGCGATTGTTGTGCTTTGCCGTTTTTATTGCTTTTCATCAATCACTGGGATTCGCCACATAAAAATCAGCAAACAGCCGAGGATCACCAATAACAGAATCCGCACCCACGTCATATGTACGAACCAAAGTGAAATCGCAAAAGTCAGTAAAATAATGCATATCGCCCGAGGCTTTGCGCCGCGTGGCATTGCATGATATTTCTGCCAGAAGCGTAAATAGCTGCCAAACCATGAACGGTACAGCAACCAGGCATGGAAGCGCGGCGATGAACGGGCAAAGCACCAGGCGGCCAGCAGGATAAATGGCGTCGTCGGCAATACCGGTAATACCACGCCCAGCGTACCCAACACTACCGCCAGCCAGCCAATGATGATTAAAATGATTCGTTGCATATTATGTGTAGTCAGCATACAGAGTGGCTACTTTAGCATAACAATTATCATTTTCATTGAGGTCTTATCGTGAAAACTGCCCTGCTGCTGGAAAAACTGGAAGGTCAGCTCGCCACGCTGCGCCAGCGTTGTGCCCCGGTGGCGCAGTTCGCCACGTTAAGCGCCCGTTTCGACAGGCACCTTTTTCAGACCCGTGCGACAACGTTACAGGCGTGCCTGGAAGAAGCAGGAGATAATTTGTCCGCGCTTCGCCATGCGGTTGAGCAACAGCAACTGCCGCAAGTCGCCTGGCTGGCAGAACATCTGGCGGCACAACTGGAGGCTATAGCGCGTGAAGCCGCAGCCTGGTCGCTACGCGAGTGGGATAGCGCACCACCAAAAATTGCCCGCTGGCAGCGTAAACGTATTCAGCATCAGGAGTTTGAACGACGGCTACGTGAAATGGTTGCCGAACGTAAAGCCCGTCTGGTGCGGGCGACCGATCTCGTGGAACAGCAAACGCTACATCGTGAAGTGGAAGCCTATGAAGCGCGCCTGGCGCGTTGCCGTCATGCGTTGGAAAAAATCGAAAACAGGTTAGCGCGTTTAACCCGCTAACAATGGAGAAAGTATGTCACTGGAAAATGCCCCTGACGATGTCAAACTGGCCGTCGATTTAATTGTGCTGCTGGAAGAAAATCAAATCCCTGCCAGTACCGTGCTGCGCGCGCTGGATATTGTAAAGCGTGATTATGAAAAGAAATTAACGCGCGATGATGAGGCGCAAAGTGATAAATAAATGGGGCCGCTAAATGTCCCCTAAGATTGCGGGCAAACGCAAAACTGCCTGATGCGCTACGCTTATCAGACCTACACCGCTCCTGCAATATATTGAATTTTCGCGGTTTCGTAGGCCGGATAAGGCGGTCACGCCGCATCCGGCATGAACAACGCGCACTTTGTCAGCAATCTCGGGGGCAACTAAATGCCGCCCCTTTCGTTATTATCCTACCGCAGGCGTCGGATCGTCACCTTTGTAGTCACGTTTCACTTCCGTCACTTCATCGCCCTTCTCGTTATGCAAATGCACTTCAAGCTGGTTAAAGGCAATGTTGATGTCGTTTTCACGGCATAACTGATCGATAGTACGGTTCAGTTCATCGACGGTGCGGCTACGGTCGCGCAGTTCACGAACATACAAGCGCAGTTCGTGATCCAGCGTGCTGGCGCCAAATGCAGTAAAGAAGACTTCTGGCATTGGCTCGTGCATCACCCTTGGATGCTCAGTCGCTGCCTGGAGCAGAACTCTGCGGACTTTTTCCAGATCGGAACCATAGGCCACGCCCAGACGGATCACCAGACGCGTGGTGGTATCAGTCAACGACCAGTTGATTAGACGCTCGGTAACAAACGCTTTGTTCGGGATGATCACTTCTTTGCGATCGAAATCGGTAATCGTTGTCGCACGAATACGGATCTTACTGACCGTCCCAGAGTAGGTACCAATGGTTACCGTATCGCCAATGCGCACCGGACGTTCGAACAGGATGATCAAACCGGAGACGAAGTTACCGAAGATCTCCTGTAAGCCAAAACCAAGACCTACGGATAATGCTGCTGCCAGCCACTGGAGTTTATCCCACGAGACGCCCAGCGATCCGAACACCGTCATCGCACCAACGGCAATGATGATGTAGTTAAGGATAGTAGTGATGGCATACGATGCCCCCTGGCGCATGTTCAGGCGCGACAGCACCAGCACTTCCAGCAAACCAGGCAGGTTGCGAATCAACGCCCAGGCCACCATTGAGGCGATAATCGCAAACAACAGACTGCCCATGGTGACGTTTTTCACCACCGCTGCGCCAGCTTCATTGCCGTTGTAATGCCAGAGCGTGATGCTGTCGAGATAGCTGAACACGGTGATCAAATCGGACCAAATTGCCCAGAACATGACACCGAACAGCGCAAACATCAGCAACATGGTAATACGCAGCGTCTGCTGGTTAACCTGCTCCAGCGCGATGGTGGGTTCTTCCGGCGGTTCGGCACCTTCAGCGCCCTCTTTCACCAGATTCTGCCGACGCGCCAGCGCACGACGCCAGGCGATACGTCGCGCCGCTACGCTTAAGCCGCGCAACACCGTCTGGTAGAGCAAGTTCCAGATGATCACCAGATAAACGGTTTCAATCCAACGCCCGGAGAGGCGCAGCGTGGTGTAGAAGTAGCCTGTAGCGGTCAGCACCATCAGTGCAATCGGGATAATCGACAGCACGGTAATGGTGACCAGTCGCATGGTGTGCGACTCTTTATCACGCCAGCTTTCGCGGCACATCGGCCATACCAGGAAGGCAATCAGCTGCAAGTTGAAGAAAATCATCGCCTGCCCCAGCACATCATCCATCAGATGCAGCGGGGAGAGTTCTGCCACCACAGACCAGAAATGGATCGGCAGCAACGCGAGGCTGATGCGGACAATTTGCCGACGCCAGTGGCTGGTCTGCTGTTCCGGCATACCAAAGTGACGCACGGCAACACCGTTTTTCTCCAGCACTTTCCAGCACAGGCCAAACACCAGCCAGAAAATCGCCAGCTTTTTGCTGAACGACCACAATAATTCGCTGATATTGAGCTGCATAGTCAGCAGAATCAGGCCGACAGCGAGAATAATCAGGCACACCGGCAGTGCGCGGATCAGGTCAATAAGAATCGCTTTTGGCGTATTGAGCTGGCTATCGTTACGCAGGGAACCTACCGCCGAAGCCAGTTTTTGTTGATATGCTTTCAGCCAGCCTAAACGCCAGTGAATCAGCCCGGCAATCAACAGCAGCGGCAAACCGGCAAGAAAAGCGATAAATACGGCGGGCCAGGCTTTTTCCCAGTTCACCGTAATTTTCATCGATTTAAACTCATCTTTCAGGGTTTGCGGGAACGCTTTGATCCAGTCCCAGTCCATTGGACGGTTACTGTTCACCCAAAAAATTTGCTGAGTCAGGATGGATTTCAGGTTTTTCGATACGCTCATTAACTGCTGCTGGTTGATTTGCAGGTTAATGGCCATCATCAGCTGGTTACCCAACTGTTTGTTAAGCTGATCCAGCAATTCGCGACGCATATCAACCACTTGCAATAACGCATCGTGAACTTCGCTGTTGACTTCGTTGGCGTGACCTTCTTCCAGCTTGCTGACGAACGCATCGCTCTGGAACAGCGCGTCACGTTGCTGGTTGACTTCAAACTGTTCGAGACGCAAGTCCGCGATGCGGTTGGTCATATTTTCCAGTTCATCCGCCGAGGGCAGCGTTTGTTGTTGCTGATAAAGAATGCGTGAAAGCAGCAGACTGCCTTTCAGGACAGAAATCTGCTCTTTGATGTTACGTTCCGATTGCAGCGCCCGCTCCAGCCAGTTTTTGACTTTGATGTTTTGCTGCATCAGGACATTACCGTTTTCGGTAGCGGTAATCAGACGCTGGCTTAATTGCTGGTTTATTTCCAGCTCCTGCTTCACCAGCGGATTAGCCTGAATACGCGCAGCTTCATCCGGGGTAACGGCTTCCTGCGCCGTTTTTTCGGTTAATGTCAGGCGCTTGCTGTTCACCGCCTCCTGCAGCAGTTGTAGCTGATGTTCAAGTCGCGTACTGTTCGCCGTCACGTAATCACGCTGCTTTTGCAGGGTGTCCTGTAAGACAGTGTTCCCTTCCAGGCTTTTACGCTGTTGGTCAATCTCGGCATTCAGCAAAGCCTGCTGTGCCTGCATTAACACTTTCTGGCTGGGACGTAAGGCGGCTTCGCCGACCTCGGTTCCATCCAGGCGGCTGCGAATTTGTTGCAATTGCTGCGAGGCGGTATACATCGCATTTTGCACGCGTTCAGGCTGCGTCTGTAACGAAACTAACTGGCTGTTATAAGAAGCCAGATCATTTTGTGCATTCTGCAAATCGTCCAGCGCCTGGGAGACGCGTAACTCCAACTGGCGCAACGATAGCGTACTCAGAATTTTGCGGGTTTCTTCGTCGTTATCCACATCGTTGAGCGCAGTTAACGCAGCGGTCGCCTGGCGCATTTTCTCTGGCGCTTCGGCAACTTTTTGCCGTAATTGCACCGTTTCGTCTTTTACGCGATCGATTTTCTCGAGGGTGGCTAATGTGTCAGTAATATCTTGCTGCACCAGCTTGTCCTGGGCAGAAAGATCTTTTTGTTTATTAAGTGAGTCAAGTTGTGCCTGCAGGTCTGCTTTCGTCGGTAGATCACCATTCGATGACGCCCGCGCAAACGCCGTGTTCTGGCATAACAAGACAAGAACAAAAGCAATAAATGCTGAAAAAACAAAATGCCGTGATCGTTTGTAATACTGGAACATAGTCATGATGAATGAAGGTTTCTGAACCTGAAGAACGACCTGAACTAGTCGGGTGGCTAGAATATCACGGTGTAGAGAGCCAGAATAGCAACAGCGAAAATGTCCAGGATAAATCCTGGAGTCTGATTCAGGATTTTTCGTTGGCGGCGGGAGTACGAAGGGTCGGGCAAAGAAGATACATTTCCAACAAGATGGCTACGTAATCGCGGGCTTCTTTTTTTAGATCAAAAGATTGCGGTGCAAACAGCCAGTTTTCCATCAGGCCGGAAATATAACCGCGCATAATTATCGCCGCACGGCGCGTCATTAAATTGGTTGGTAATAATTTCTTTTCAATACAATGCCTTAACGTTTGCTCTATACGTTCATAACTTTCCAGACAGAGATTTCGTTGTGCCTGTTGGACAACCGCCATTTCTCCGACAAACTCGCATTTGTGGAAAATAATCTCCATCAATAATCGACGCCGTTCCTCTGTCACCGTCGATTCAAGCACATGAATTAGTATTTCTCTTAAAACTGAGAGTGGATCGTCAGGGAATTTTGCCTGATACTCAAGCTCTAGTTCACCAATATTGGACTCTGACAGCTCCCAGATCTCACTGAACAAATCCGACTTGTCTTTAAAATGCCAGTAGATTGCACCGCGCGTAACGCCTGCCGCTTTTGCAATCTCTCCCAGTGAGGTGGATGATACCCCCTGCTGTGAGAAAAGACGTAGCGCCACATCGAGGATGTGTTGACGCGTTTCTTGCGCTTCTTGTTTGGTTTTTCGTGCCATATGTTAGTGAATTTACAGGCGTTAGATTTACATACATTTATGAATGTATGTACCATAGCACGACGATAATATAAACGCAGCAATGGGTTTATCGACTTTTGACCATTGACCAATTTGAAATCGGACACTCGAGGTTTACATATGAACAAAAACAGAGGGTTTACGCCTCTGGCGATCGTTCTGATGCTCTCAGGCAGCTTAGCGCTTACAGGATGTGACGACAAACAGGCCCAACAAGGTGGCCAGCAGATGCCCGCCGTTGGGGTAGTAACAGTCAAAACTGAACCTCTGCAGATCACAACCGAGCTTCCGGGCCGCACCAGTGCTTACCGGATCGCAGAAGTTCGTCCTCAAGTTAGCGGGATTATCCTGAAGCGTAATTTCAAAGAGGGTAGCGACATCGAAGCAGGCGTCTCTCTTTATCAGATTGATCCTGCTACCTACCAGGCGGCGTACGACAGTGCAAAAGGCGATCTGGCGAAAGCGCAGGCGGCAGCCAATATCGCGCAACTGACTGTTAATCGTTACCAGAAACTGCTGGGTACTCAGTACATCAGTAAGCAAGAGTACGATCAGGCGCTGGCTGATGCGCAACAGGCAAATGCGGCTGTCACTGCGGCAAAAGCGGCTGTTGAAACCGCGCGCATCAATCTGGCTTACACCAAAGTCACCTCTCCGATTACTGGCCGTATTGGTAAATCGAACGTGACGGAAGGCGCCCTGGTGCAAAACGGTCAGGCGACTGCGCTGGCAACCGTGCAGCAACTTGATCCTATCTATGTGGATGTTACCCAGTCCAGCAACGACTTCCTGCGTCTGAAACAGGAACTGGCAAATGGCACGCTGAAGCAAGAGAACGGCAAGGCCAAAGTCTCGCTGATCACCAGCGACGGCATTAAGTTCCCGCAGGACGGTACGCTGGAGTTCTCTGACGTGACTGTCGATCAGACCACCGGTTCTATCACTTTACGCGCTATCTTCCCGAACCCGGATCACACTCTGCTGCCGGGCATGTTCGTACGCGCTCGTCTGGAAGAAGGGCTTAATCCTAACGCCATTTTAGTTCCGCAACAGGGTGTAACTCGTACACCACGCGGTGAGGCTACCGTTCTGGTGGTTGGCGCAGATGACAAAGTGGAAACCCGCCCAATCGTCGCAAGCCAGGCTATTGGCGATAAGTGGCTGGTGACAGAAGGTCTGAAAGCAGGCGATCGCGTAGTAATAAGTGGGCTGCAGAAAGTGCGTCCTGGTGTCCAGGTAAAAGCACAAGAAGTTACCGCTGATAATAACCAGCAAGCCGCAAGCGGTGCTCAGCCTGAACAGTCCAAGTCTTAACTTAAACAGGAGCCGTTAAGACATGCCTAATTTCTTTATCGATCGCCCGATTTTTGCGTGGGTGATCGCCATCATTATCATGTTGGCAGGGGGGCTGGCGATCCTCAAACTGCCGGTGGCGCAATATCCTACGATTGCACCGCCGGCGGTCACGATCTCCGCCTCCTACCCCGGCGCTGATGCGAAAACAGTGCAGGACACGGTGACGCAGGTTATCGAACAGAATATGAACGGTATCGATAACCTGATGTATATGTCCTCTAACAGTGACTCCACAGGTACTGTGCAGATCACCCTGACCTTTGAGTCTGGTACTGATGCGGATATCGCGCAGGTTCAGGTGCAGAACAAACTGCAGCTGGCGATGCCGTTGCTGCCGCAAGAAGTACAGCAGCAAGGGGTGAGCGTTGAGAAATCTTCCAGTAGCTTCCTGATGGTTGTCGGCGTTATCAACACTGACGGCACCATGACGCAGGAAGATATCTCTGACTACGTAGCGGCAAATATGAAAGATGCCATTAGCCGTACGTCGGGCGTTGGTGACGTTCAGCTGTTCGGTTCACAGTACGCGATGCGTATCTGGATGAACCCGAATGAGTTGAACAAATACCAGCTAACGCCGGTTGATGTCATTACCGCTATCAAAGCACAGAACGCCCAGGTCGCAGCCGGTCAGCTCGGCGGTACACCGCCGGTGAAAGGCCAGCAGCTTAACGCCTCTATTATTGCTCAGACGCGTCTGACCTCTACTGAAGAGTTCGGCAAAATTCTGCTGAAAGTGAATCAGGATGGTTCCCGCGTGCTGCTGCGTGATGTGGCGAAGATTGAGCTGGGTGGTGAGAACTACGACATCATCGCGGAATTTAACGGACAACCGGCTTCTGGTCTGGGTATCAAGCTGGCAACCGGTGCGAACGCGCTGGAAACTGCTGCGGCAATCCGTGCTGAACTGGCGAAGATGGAGCCATTCTTCCCGTCAGGTCTGAAAATCGTTTATCCGTACGACACGACGCCGTTCGTGAAAATCTCTATTCACGAAGTGGTTAAAACGCTGGTCGAAGCAATCATCCTCGTGTTCCTGGTTATGTATCTGTTCCTGCAGAACTTCCGCGCGACGTTGATTCCGACCATTGCCGTACCGGTGGTATTGCTGGGGACCTTTGCCGTCCTTGCCGCCTTTGGCTTCTCGATAAACACGCTAACGATGTTCGGGATGGTGCTCGCCATCGGCCTGTTGGTGGATGACGCCATCGTCGTGGTAGAAAACGTTGAGCGTGTGATGGCGGAAGAAGGTCTGCCGCCGAAAGAAGCCACACGTAAGTCGATGGGGCAAATTCAGGGCGCACTGGTGGGTATCGCGATGGTGCTGTCGGCGGTATTTATCCCGATGGCCTTCTTCGGCGGCTCTACTGGTGCAATCTATCGTCAGTTCTCCATTACCATTGTTTCGGCAATGGCGCTGTCAGTGCTGGTGGCGTTGATCCTGACTCCGGCACTTTGTGCCACTATGCTGAAACCTATCGCTAAAGGCGATCACGGCGAAGGCAAAAAAGGCTTCTTCGGCTGGTTTAACCGCATGTTCGAGAAGAGCACGCACCACTACACCGACAGCGTAGGCGGCATTCTGCGCAGTACGGGGCGTTATCTGGTGCTGTATCTGATCATTGTGGTCGGCATGGCTTATCTGTTTGTACGTCTGCCAAGTTCCTTCTTGCCAGATGAAGACCAGGGTGTATTTATGACCATGGTCCAACTGCCAGCGGGTGCGACGCAGGAACGTACGCAGAAAGTGCTCAATGAGGTGACGGATTACTATCTGACCAAAGAGAAGAACAACGTTGAGTCGGTATTCGCCGTTAACGGCTTCGGCTTTGCGGGACGTGGTCAGAACACTGGTATTGCGTTCGTTTCGTTGAAGGACTGGGCTGACCGTCCGGGTGATGAAAACAAAGTTGAAGCGATTACCACGCGTGCAACGCGCGCTTTCTCGCAGATTAAAGATGCGATGGTCTTCGCCTTTAACCTGCCTGCGATTGTGGAACTGGGTACGGCAACCGGCTTCGACTTTGAGCTGATTGACCAGGCTGGCCTCGGTCACGAAAAACTGACTCAAGCGCGTAACCAGCTGCTGGGCGAAGCGGCGAAACATCCTGATCTGTTGACCAGCGTGCGTCCGAACGGTCTGGAAGATACTCCGCAGTTCAAGATTGATATCGACCAGGAGAAAGCTCAGGCTCTGGGTGTTTCTATTAACGATATTAACACTACCCTGGGCGCTGCATGGGGCGGCAGCTACGTGAACGACTTTATCGACCGCGGTCGTGTGAAGAAAGTTTACGTCATGTCAGAAGCAAAATACCGCATGCTGCCGGAAGATATCGGTAACTGGTATGTGCGTGCTGCTGATGGCCAGATGGTGCCGTTCTCGGCATTCTCCTCTTCGCGTTGGGAGTACGGTTCGCCGCGTCTGGAACGTTACAACGGCCTGCCATCCATGGAGATCTTAGGCCAGGCGGCACCAGGTAAGAGTACCGGTGAAGCAATGGCGCTGATGGAACAACTGGCGAGCAAACTGCCTACCGGTGTTGGCTACGACTGGACGGGGATGTCCTATCAGGAACGTCTCTCCGGCAACCAGGCGCCGTCGCTGTATGCGATTTCGTTGATTGTCGTGTTCCTGTGTCTGGCGGCATTGTACGAGAGCTGGTCGATTCCGTTCTCCGTTATGCTGGTCGTTCCGCTGGGGGTTATCGGTGCGTTGCTGGCAGCCACCTTCCGCGGCCTGACCAACGACGTTTACTTCCAGGTGGGCCTGCTCACAACCATTGGGTTGTCGGCGAAGAACGCGATACTTATCGTCGAATTCGCCAAAGACTTGATGGATAAAGAAGGTAAAGGTCTGATTGAAGCAACTCTGGATGCGGTGCGGATGCGTTTACGCCCAATCCTGATGACTTCACTGGCATTTATCCTCGGTGTTATGCCGCTGGTTATCAGCACCGGTGCTGGTTCCGGCGCGCAGAACGCAGTAGGTACTGGTGTAATGGGCGGGATGGTGACCGCAACGGTACTGGCGATCTTCTTCGTTCCGGTGTTCTTCGTGGTGGTTCGCCGCCGCTTTAGCCGCAAAAATGAAGATATCGAACATAACCATACAGTCGATCATCATTGATTAACGTCGTAATCACTAAGGCCGCGCAAGCGGCCTTTTTTATACGCGTAATCTTAATGTTGAAATGTTTATAGTTAATGATTTCAAACGTAAGTTAGTTTTAACACCGCATAAAATTCATAAAAAATACTTATTGTTAGTTAATTTATATTAAGTCGTACCGATGGATTTAATAACCCCCAGGCATCTAGAGGCTATTCTTAATTATTTGCGGCAATTCTTTATTTGTTCATGTCAATTACATCATAATCAGAGTAATCCTGGGTATTAGTGTGACAAATCGTCAGACCATTTTATCACTCTCAAACATCCTGATTACATTATGTTATGAATAGCATCAGACAAAGTGCTTTAGCCATTACGTCGTCGGCGCTGGAATGAGGAAGAGGGTCTTTTCCCTCTCCTCCTCCTAATTGTAATTTTTCGTAATAATACGATGAAAACCGCCAAAGAGTAGCTTATAGTTAATCTAACAAGTGAGAGAGCAAGGCCAGGTCTGTAAGTTTTCCATCCCAAAAGGTGTCCGTTAGTTCAACCGCTAAGAAGGGGGACGCGTTATGGATGAATACTCACCAAAAAGACATGATATCGCGCAGCTTAAATTTCTCTGCGAAACCTTGTATCATGACTGTCTTGCAAATCTTGAAGAAAGTAACCATGGTTGGGTTAACGACCCTACCTCGGCCATCAATCTGCAGCTTAATGAACTCATTGAGCATATAGCAACCTTCGCACTTAATTACAAAATTAAGTATAATGAAGACAATAAGCTCATTGAGCAGATAGATGAATATCTGGACGACACCTTTATGTTGTTCAGTAGTTATGGTATTAATATGCAGGATCTCCAGAAATGGCGGAAGTCAGGTAACCGACTGTTCCGTTGTTTTGTGAATGCCACTAAAGAGAATCCTGCGAGTTTATCTTGTTAGAATTATTACAACCATGGGTAGAAGTATGTCCGATAAACCTTTAACGAAAACCGATTATTTGATGCGTCTGCGTCGTTGCCAGACAATTGACACGCTTGAGCGTGTTATCGAGAAAAATAAATACGAATTATCAGATAATGAACTGGCGGTATTTTACTCAGCCGCAGATCACCGCCTCGCAGAATTGACCATGAATAAACTGTACGACAAGATCCCCTCCTCTGTATGGAAATTTATTCGGTAATTAAATAGCAGACATTCGAAGATGTAACCGACTGTTTATTAACATTATTATATTATTCGCAATGAAAGCATACTGCATGTGACATTCATCACACTCGGGAAACGGGAACGTTCTCTTAACTGACTTTTCGCATTACCGTGTTGCCGCATTTTCAGCAACGGGAGGTCAGTAATGAGCACAGAAAAAGAAAAAATGATTGCTGGTGAGTTGTATCGCTCGGCAGATGAGGAGTTATCTCGCGATCGCCTGCGCGCTCGTCACCTTATTCACCAATACAATCACTCCGCACCGGAAGAACAAACATTACGCCAGAAAATTCTCACCGATTTATTCGGTCAGGTAGCAGATGCTTATATTGAACCCTCTTTTCGCTGCGACTATGGCTATAACATTTTTTTGGGCAAAGGATTTTACGCCAACTTCGATTGCGTGATGCTCGATGTCTGCCCAATTCGTATCGGTGATAATTGCATGTTGGCACCAGGTGTTCACATTTATACCGCAACGCACCCTGTTGACCCAGTAGCCCGTAATAGTGGCGCTGAACTGGGGAAACCTGTGACTATCGGTAATAACGTCTGGATTGGCGGACGTGCTGTCATCAACCCTGGTGTAACCATTGGCGATAACGTCGTGGTGGCCTCTGGTGCCGTCGTCACAAAAGATGTTCCGGCTAACGTTGTCGTGGGCGGTAACCCGGCCACTGTCATTAAAAAACTGTAACCATAGTTGCAACTGTTATGCAAAATTGTGGTTAATCTGTTACTTTCATCATATGATTCCCACGTTAAAATAGGGTGTTCCCTGAAAAGTTGCAGATACCACAAAGGCAAAAGATGACTGAAATACAACGCCTGCTGACCGAAACAATTGATGCACTAAATGCACACGAAAAACGCGATAATAAACCTCGCTTTAGTATCAGTTTTATCCGTAAACATCCGGGGCTGTTTATCGGTATGTATGTCGCTTTTTTTGCCACTCTGGCTGTGATGTTACAGTCTGAAACGCTGGTTGGTTCAGTCTGGCTCCTGGTGGTATTGTTCATCCTGCTTAACGGTTTCTTCTTTTTTGACGTTTATCCGCGTTACCATTACGAAGATATCGACGTTCTGGATTTCCGGGTTTGCTACAACGGCGAATGGTACAATACACGCTTTGTTCCAACTGCATTGGTCGACGCTATTCTGAACTCGCCGCGTGTCGCGAACATCCACAAAGAACAGTTGCAGAAAATGATCGCTCGTAAAGGTGAGTTGTCCTTTTACGATATTTTCACTCTCGCCCGCACCGAAGCGACACCATAAGTTGTATCACCCTCACCAGGCGTAAACCTCCGCGCCTGGTGAATTGACAACAATCGTTGCCACAACGCATTTAACGAAACTCCCCCGCATCACTTATCTTTTGCATGCCGTTATTCGCTATCGGATATACTTTCCCTACACTGCGTAAATAAGGACATGCTGGTGAGAACACGACATCTGGTCAGCCTAATTTCAGGAGTACTGATCCTTTCCGTACTTCTGCCAGTGGGCTTAAGCATCTGGCTGGCTCATCAACAGGTAGAAACGTCATTTGTTGAGGAGCTACATACCTACTCATCCCGCGTCGCTATTCGCGTCAACAAAGTGGCGTCACAAGGGAAAGATGCACTACAAAAACTGGAAAAATGGCAAGGCGCAGCCTGTAGCGAGGCTCATCTAATGGAAATGCGCCGGGTATCTTATAGTTATCGCTATATTCAGGAAGTGGTCTATGTCGATAACAACGTTCCTCAGTGCTCTTCTCTGGAACATGAAAGCCCGCCAGATACCTTCCCCGAGCCAGGTAAAATATCGAAAGATGGTTATCGGGTATGGTTAACCTCGCACAACGATTTAGGTATTACCCGCTACATGGTCGCTATGGGAACTGCACATTACATAGTGATGATTGACCCCGCCTCATTTATAGATGTGATTCCTTATAGCTCGTGGCAAATTGATGCCGCGATTATTGGCAATGCGCATAACATTATCATTACCAGCAGTGACGAAATAGCCCAGGGAATTATTACCCAGCTGCAAAAAACACCGGGCGAACACATCGAAAAGAATGGAATCATTTACGATATCCTGCCTCTCCCCGAGATGAACATTTCCATAATCACCTGGGCTTCGACAAAAACGTTACAAAAAGGTTGGTATCGGCAGGTCTTTATCTGGTTGCCTGTCGGATTGTTAATTGGCCTACTGGCGGCAATGTTCGTCCTGCGGATTTTACGCCGTATCCAGTCACCGCATCATCGCCTGCAAGATGCTATCGAAAACCGCGATATTTGCGTGCACTATCAGCCTATTATCTCCTTATCGAATGGAAAGATTGTCGGAGCCGAAGCGCTGGCGCGCTGGCCGCAGACAGACGGTAGCTGGTTGTCACCGGATAGTTTTATCCCGCTGGCGCAACAAACGGGCCTGTCAGAATCTCTGACTCTGCTTATTATCAAAACGGTCTTTGAAGATATGGGCGACTGGCTGCGTCAGCATCCGCAGCAACATATTTCGATCAATCTTGAATCCACCGTGCTCACCTCGGAAAAAATCCCGCAATTGCTGCGTGAAATGATCAATCACTACCAGGTCAATCCCAGACAGATCGCTCTTGAACTCACTGAACGCGAGTTTGCCGATCCAAAAATCAGCGCCCCGGTAATCTCCCGATATCGACAGGTTGGTCATGAAATTTATCTTGATGATTTTGGTACCGGTTATTCGAGCTTAAGTTATTTGCAGGATCTGGATGTCGATATTCTGAAGATCGATAAATCCTTCGTTGATGCGCTGGAATATAAAAATGTCACACCGCATATCATCGAAATGGCAAAAACACTGAAACTTAAAATGGTGGCGGAAGGGATCGAAACCAGCAAACAGGAAGAGTGGCTACGCCAGCATGGCGTACATTACGGCCAAGGGTGGTTGTACAGCAAAGCATTACCGAAAGAAGAGTTTTTACGCTGGGCAGAACACCATCTGTGAATTTTGGGGCTGGCGGCACGCCGCACAGCCCGTCACGCTACTCGTCGATGATTGACTCGAACCCACCGTAGATCATTCGTTTACCATCAAACGGCATGGACTCGCCGAACTCTTTCATCCGTGGGTCCGACATCATCTTCTGATTGGCAGCGTCGCGGACCTCTTTTGAAGGGTATTCAATCCAGCTAAAAACCACTTCCTCATTCTCTTCCGCTTTGACCGCCATACGAAAATCGGTCACTTTGCCATTCGGTACATCGCTGGCCCAGCATTCAACAATGCGCAGGGCGCCAAACTCTTTAAACAGCGGCGCGGCCTTTGCGGCCATTTCACGATAGGCATCCTTTTTGTCGGCAGGAACAGCAACCACAAAACCATCAACATACTTCATCAGACATACCTCCGAAGCGTACTGCGCAGCCAGAAAATTCTTGCGGCATCAGTCGTGATTAAAGTTTAGCCACATTGGGATTTTTTGACGAAACGGTGGGGAGGCAGAAATGGGTGGGGGCCCTGCCAGCTACATCCCGGCACACGCGTCATCTGCCTTGGCTGCTTCCTTCCGGACCTGACCTGGTAAACAGAGTAGCGTTGCGGGAGAACCAACAGAGCCCCCATTGAGAGCGTTGAGAACCAACGCGCAGGCGCATTATCACTGCTGCCCCGGCTAATTGCAACCCATTGCGTGCCAGATGCTGGTTTCTTGCGCAATGCGGCTTCACTAGGACGTTTTTCCAGATTATGCTGAAAAATTACCTCAGGAAGAAAAGATGGAAAAAGAAGATTCATTTCCCCAACGCGTGTGGCAAATCGTAGCCGCTATTCCCGAAGGGTATGTCACTACTTACGGCGATGTCGCGAAACTGGCAGGATCTCCCCGTGCCGCACGCCAGGTGGGCGGTGTGTTAAAGCGCCTGCCCGAAGGCAGCACTTTGCCCTGGCATCGGGTGGTTAACCGCCACGGCACAATCTCATTAACTGGACCAGATTTACAGCGTCAGCGGCAGGCATTACTGGCAGAAGGCGTGATGGTATCGGGAAACGGACAAATCGACTTACAGCGTTATCGCTGGAACTACTAACCCTCTCCGGGCGGAGAGGGTTAACTTCGCTTAATATTGCGTAGGAGCTGGAACTGCCGAAGACGGATTCACCTGGGTTGGTGAAGTCGAAGGTACGGTAGTTGTTGCGCCACCGCTGGCCTGAACTGGCACGGCGGTTTGCTGTACCGGCACCAATGTCAGGTCGGCTTTAGTTCCGCCCTGGTTGATCACCGGCTGAACGGTATCGGTAATAAACACCAATTTGTCATTTACGGTAATCGCCGCACTTAACAGAATACGCGCGTTCGGCTGAACATCTGCCGGGTTAAATGGCAGAACAAAGCTGAATGGCGACTGTTTACCTTCAGTACGCACCGCTTTTTGCGCCAGTACTTTAGACGGCGCATCGGCTAACGACGCGTCAGAAAGTGTCACGGTCAGCACAGCATCGGGAGGCAGTGCGACTTTCTGACGGATCCAGACCGTACCGGAGACATTAGGTTGCTGTATAGCAGGTTGTTGTGTCGCCGCAATAGAGGTATTTGCAGCAGGTGCTGGCGTCTGGATATCCGCGCTTTTATCAGCGCAAGCCGCCAACGCAATCGCAACCGCTAAACCACTGGCCATGTGCACGAGTTTCATTCACTTCTCCTTATTATCAATGCACCAGCGGGCTAACTTTCCTCGCCGGAAGAGTGGTTAACAAAATCGTAACGTCAATAAGTGTGGCACAAATCACGAATTTACGCCTGCATTTAGCCCGTAATTCAGACCATTGCACCCATCGGACCAGTGACAAAATTGCGTTATACTCAACTCACTTTGGCTTGCTGCGGCAGCTTTGTTACTGGAGAGTTAATATGAGTCAGGCCTTAAAAAATTTACTGACATTGTTGAATCTGGAAAAAATTGAGGAAGGACTCTTTCGCGGCCAGAGTGAAGATTTAGGTTTACGCCAGGTGTTTGGCGGCCAGGTCGTGGGTCAGGCCCTGTATGCCGCAAAGGAGACAGTACCCGAAGAGCGTCTGGTGCATTCATTCCACAGCTACTTTCTTCGCCCTGGTGATAGCAAGAAGCCGATTATTTATGATGTCGAAACACTGCGCGACGGCAACAGTTTCAGTGCTCGCCGTGTGGCAGCGATTCAGAACGGCAAACCGATTTTTTATATGACAGCGTCTTTCCAGGCGCCAGAAGTTGGATTCGAACACCAAAAAGAGATGCCTCTGGCCCCAGCGCCTGATGGTTTGCCCTCGGAAACACAGATCGCCCAGTCGCTGGCGCACCTGCTGCCGCCAGTGCTGAAAGATAAATTCATCTGCGATCGTCCGCTGGAAGTGCGTCCGGTGGAATTTCATAACCCACTGAAAGGTCACGTCGCCGCGCCGCATCGTCAGGTATGGATCCGCGCAAATGGTAGCGTGCCGGATGATCTGCGCGTTCATCAGTATCTGCTGGGGTACGCTTCTGATCTTAACTTCCTGCCGGTAGCTCTACAGCCGCACGGCATCGGTTTTCTCGAGCCGGGGATTCAGATAGCCACCATTGACCATTCCATGTGGTTCCATCGACCATTTAATTTAAACGAATGGCTGCTGTATAGCGTGGAGAGCACGTCAGCGTCCAGCGCACGCGGCTTTGTGCGCGGTGAGTTTTATACCCAGGACGGCGTGCTGGTTGCCTCGACCGTTCAGGAAGGGGTAATGCGTAATCACAATTAAAAAAACAGCCGGAGGTGAAAACCGTCCGGCTGCCAGATAGTTGGTAACGTACTTTTGTTGATGCCGGATGCGGCGTAAACGCCTTATCCGGTCAACAAATTATCGTAAATTCAACAAATTGTGATTTTTATTGTAGGCCTGATAAGCGCAGCGCATCAGGCGAAATTGCATTTGATTGCTTGTTACGCGTTATAGGCATTTTCGCCGTGGCTGTTGACGTCCAGCCCTTCTCGCTCCTGTTCTTCCGGCACACGCAGGCCAACCGTCAGATCCGCCAGTTTGTAGCCGATAAATGCCACCACACCGGACCAGACGATCGTAATGGCGATGCTTTCAAGCTGTACCAGCAACTGATGGCCCATCGTCACACCTTCAGCGAAGCCCACGCCGCCCAGTGAGCTGGCGGCAAAAATCCCGGTCATGATACAGCCGACAATGCCACAAACGCCGTGCACACCGAAGACATCGCAGGGATCATCGACCCGCAACAGGCGTTTGAGCATGGTAACGCCCCACAAGCCCGCCAGACCCGCTACCACGCCGATAATCAACGCGCCGCCAACCCCAATGTAGCCACAGGCTGGCGTCACGCCGACCAGACCGGCAATCGCGCCAGAACACGCCCCCAGCAGTGAAGGCTTACCACGCAGCGCCCATTCACCGAAGATCCAGCCAAGAATCGCCGCCGCCGTTGCCACCACAGTATTCACAAATGCCAGTGCTGCGATTTCATTCGCCGTACCCGCTGACCCGGCGTTAAAGCCAAACCAACCGATATAGAGAATGGCAGTTCCGGTGAAGACCATCGGCAGATTGTGCGGTTTAAACGCCTCTTTGCCAAAGCCCACGCGTTTACCTATCAGATACGCGCCCACCAGACCGGCGATTGCGGCGTTAATGTGCACCACCGTGCCACCCGCGAAATCCAGCGCACCATGAGAAGCCAGCAAACCACCGCCCCAGACCATATGCGCAATCGGAATGTAAGAGAGCGTCAGCCATACCACCACGAAAATCAGCACTGCTGAGAAGCGGATCCGTTCCGCCAGCGCCCCGACTATCAAGCCGACGGTAATGCAGGCAAACGATCCCTGAAACGCCACGTGGATATACTGATAAATGCTGCCCATCACCGCCGTCAGTTCGATGTTTTTCAGCATCAACCAGTTGATGTTGCCAAAGAAGTTGTTGCCCTCACCAAACGCCAGCGAGTAACCGTAAACCACCCAGAGAATACAGACCAGTGCAAACGTCACGGTCACCTGCGTTAGCATCGACAGCACGTTTTTGCCGCGAATCAACCCGCCGTAGAACAGGGCAATCCCCGGAACAGTCATAAACAGCACCAGCGCAGTACAAATCATCATAAACGCATTGTCGGCTTTATCGGCCACCGCAGGTGCAGCCATGACCAGTCCCGGCAGCATCGCCAGTGAAGCAAGCCCAGTTTTTATCGTCGCTATCTTCATTTTTCGTTCCTGTTGCTGTGTGCCAGAGATTACAGCGCCGCTTCGTCGGCTTCGCCGGTACGAATACGAATGACGCGTTGCAATTCAGCGACGAAGATTTTGCCATCGCCAATTTTTCCGGTGTAAGCCGCCTTACTGACGATATCGATCACTTCATCGAGTTGATCATCAGCAATCGCCACATCAATTTTTACTTTTGGCAGGAAATTGACGCTGTATTCCGCGCCCCTGTACAGCTCAGCATGGCCCTTCTGACGCCCGAAACCTTTCACTTCGGTGACGGTCAGGCCCTGAATACCAATGGAAGATAACGCTTCACGAACGTCTTCCAGCTTGAATGGTTTGATTATCACGGTCACCAGCTTCATAGATCCCCTCCGGTCAGAATTCGGTAATGGTTCTGCTACACGAAGAAGGTATTGCAAGCGGTGTGCCAGAAATGAAAAACGAGAAAGAGAGCAGGAAGTTAAGAAGATTGAAAATAAAAACGCACTATGACAGTGCACAGTGCGTTACATTTTTGCACCACCGATGAAATTTTGCGCTAATCAGGCGCTCAGAGATTCATCTTCACGCACGCTGGCTGCCAGCTCTTCGCCCGCAAGTTGCAGTTGATACATCTGCCAGTAGCGCCCCTGGGCGGCCAGCAGTTGCTGGTGAGTACCCTGTTCCACAGCCTGACCACGATGAAGCACCAGAATGGTATCAGCATCAACAATGGTCGATAAGCGGTGAGCAATCACCACCAGCGTAGTATGTTCACGCACCGCCGCCAGAGCATGTTGAATCGCCTGTTCAGTACCGGAGTCAATGCTGGCGGTTGCCTCATCAAGGATCAGGATTTGCGGCGTCTCCACCAGCACGCGTGCCAGTGCCAGCAGTTGCTTTTGCCCGACTGAGAGATTATTCCCCTGCTCGCCCAGCGGCGTATTAATACCGTCGCTCATGCTACGCGCGAGTTCCGCCAGTTGTACCGTTTCCAGCGCCTGCCAGACGCGCTCTTCGGAGATATCACGTCCCAGCGTCACATTGGCAAGGAAAGTATCCGCCAGCACCACCGGATCTTGCTGCACCATCGCCACGCCCTGACGCAGCGCGCTATGACTGAGCGAACTTAACGGACGTCCATCAAGGCGAATCTCACCTTCTGTTAGTGGGTAATAGCCCATCAGCAAACTTGCCAGGGTACTTTTTCCGCTACCGGTATGCCCCACCAACGCCACAAAGCTGCGCGAAGGAACGGCAAGATTAATATTTTTCAGCACCAGATTGTCATCGCGATAAGCAAATGACACGTTATCAACTTCAATGGTGCCGCTCTGTAACGGGCGATCATCATTGCCATATTGCTGCCGCGGACCGTCCATCAGCTCAAACACACGTTCGCCAGCAACAACAGCCTGTTGCAGCATCGCCTGTTGCGTGGTCAGTTCGATTAAGGGTTCGTTAAGTCGCCCAAGATAGCTGATAAACGCATACAACACGCCCACTTCAATGGTGCCGCTGGCGGAGAAGCCAAACAGCATCAACAAGCCACAAAGAATGAGCGATGAAAACAGACTCAGCAGGGGACGCAGTAAAAAGCCGTCCAGCCGTAGCGTTTGCATTCGCGCCATATAGTGTGAACGGCTGGCTTCGCCCATACGTTCGCCAAATCGCGCCTGCTGGCGGAACTGCTGGATGACGCTCATGCCGTTAATAACTTCGTTAAAGCCGTCGTTGATATCCGCCAGATAGGCGCGCACACGACGGACAATCGGCGTGCTGTAACGCTGGTATATCACCATCACCACCAACACAACCGGGAATATCATTATCGCTACCAGCGCCATTCGCCAGTCGAGACTGAACATCGCTATCAGCATCGCCCCTACCAGGGCGGCGCTACGCAGGACAGTTGCCACTACGGTAACGTAGAGATCGCGGATCACTTCAGTGTCATTAGTGACGCGGGAAATAACCTGCCCGACGGGTTGGGTATCAAACTCGCTTAATGGCTGGCGTAACGCAGCATCCATCACGTCGGTACGCAACTGTTGTACAACGCCTACTGCCGCACGGTTAAACAACAGCGACTGCGCGTAATGTAGCCCGGCGGCAAACAGTTGCAGTACGACATATGCCGCTGCCAGCCCGACAACCATTTTCAGCGGTAGATTATTTTTCGCCACCATATTGTCGATAAAGTAACTGACGAGCAGCGGGCAGCTCACTTCTGCCGCCGCTGCCACCCACATCATCAACACTGCGATACCCAGCGGTTTACGCCACGGTGAACCGTAAGCTAACAGGCGCTTCAGAGTCGGCCAGAGTTGGCTAAAACTACGCATCAACGGCCTCCTCATGATTTTCCGGAGCATCGTTGAGCGCCGCTTCCAGTTGTTGATAGCGATACATATCGCGATACCAGCCGCTTTGCTGCGCCAGCACATCATGATCGCCGCGCTGGGCAATATGCCCATGCTGCATCACAATAATTTCACTCGCTTCGGTCAGGGCAGAAAGGCGATGGGCGCTGATAATCACCGTTCTCCCCTGCCCCCACTGGCGCAGGTTATGGAGAATCTGGTATTCCGTGCGACCATCTACCGCCGATAGAGCATCGTCAAGAATGAGGATTTCCGCATTCACCAGCAATGCCCTGGCAATGGAGATTCGCTGTTTTTGCCCACCGGAAAGCATCACGCCGCGCTCGCCCACTTCTGTGTCGTAACCTTGCGGCAGACGCAAAATATCGTCATGCACGCTGGCTAACCGCGCTACATGTTCAATTTCTTGCTGGGTGGCATTTGGGCAACCCAGCGCGATGTTATTAGCAACCGTGTCAGAAAAAAGGAACGGTGTCTGGCTAACTACCGCCAGGCGGCTACGCCAGCTGTCGAGTTGCAACTGCGTCAAAGGAATATCATGAAAACGGATATCACCCTCGGTGACATCAAAATGACGTTGAATTAATGACAGCACAGTACTTTTGCCGGAGCCGGTCGGCCCACAAATTCCCAGCATCTGACCCGGTTTCAGCGCAAAACTGATGTTCTCGAGCGCAGGGTGATGAGTTTGAGGATAGGTAAACTGGCGAATATTCACATCCAGTTCACCACGACCTTCTGGCACCTTATCTTTACCATCAATAACGACTGGCGCTTCGGCCAGCATGGTACGAATTCGGCTATACGCCGCGCTGCCGCGCTCCACAATGTTAAACATCCACGCCAGCGCCAGCATCGGCCAAATCATCAAACCAAGGTACATCATAAAACTGGTGAGCTGGCCCAACGTTAAGCTGCCCTGCACGACCATCCAACTACCACCGCCAATCGCCAGTAAATTCGCCATGCCAATCGCGATATAAATGGTCGGATCGAAACGAGCATCGATGCGCGCTACTCGCATGTTTTTCTTACCGGTATCTTCGGCATCTGCGGCGAACAGTGCAGACTGGCGATCCTCCAGACCAAAGGATTTAATCATACGAATACTGGTCAGACTCTCCTGGGTACGATCGTTAAGGCTGGAAAAGGCGGCTTGTGCCAGCTTAAAGCGTTCATGCAAGGCGTCGCCGTTGCGTTTAATCATGATTGCCATCACTGGCATCGGCAACAGCGCTATTAAAGTTAACTGCCAGCTAATCTGCGTTGACATCATTATCAGCACTGCGCAACCCATCACCAGCGAATCCACCAGCGTTAGCACCCCTTCACCGGCGGCAAATACCACACGATCGACGTCATTTGTCGCACGGGCCATAAGGTCGCCCGTGCGATGACGCAGATAAAACTCTGGATGCTGGCGGCTTAGCTGGCGGTAATAATCTTCACGCAGTTCAACAGCCAGTTGATAAGACGCGCCGAACAGCAGTACGCGCCAGACGTAGCGCAGGAGATAAACCACGACTGCAATCAACACCATGGTGGCGATCCACATCAGGATCTGCCCGGTAGTAAAGTGTTTTTCTGTCACGCCATCGACAACAATACCAACGACTTTTGGCGGGATCAGTTGCAGAATTGCAATAATGACAAGCAAGGCGACAGCCCCGAGATAGCGGCGCCATTCCCGGCGGAAATACCAGCTTAGTTGAGCAAATAATCGCACGCGTTATGTCCTGACCTGATCCTGGATAATTATTCGATAGGTAACGAGGTAGTGTACTTAATCTGTTCCATCGCGAAGCTGGAAGTGACGTCCGAAAGCCCTGGCACACTGTTAACCAGACGCTTATAAAACTCATCGTAGCGCTTCATATCAGCAACCTGAACCCGCATCAGATAATCGTATTCACCGGCCATGCGCCAGAAACCGAGAACTTCCGGCATTTCCGTGACGACCGTAACAAAGCGACAATACCATTCACTGCTGTGATGTTGCGTTTTAATCAGCACAAAAGCCGTCAGACCCAGGCCAATTTTTTCCGGATCCAGCAACGCGACTTTGCCGATAAGAATACCGTCATCTTCCAACCGTTTCAGACGCTTCCAGCAAGGCGTGGTTGTCAGATTAACGGCTTCTGCCAGTGCGTGCAAAGAAAGGGTGCAATCCTGCTGTAATAAGGCCAGCAGCTTACGGTCAATTTTATCTAACATAGCCAATCCACAGAGAATTATTTTCTCTTTTGATTCTATTTTAAAGGCCAAATAGCGACAATTTATTCCGTGCGATTTCACAGAGAATGCACAAAATGACAAATTCGGGGCAAAAAAAACCGGGCAGTTGCCCGGTGCTGGAAGGGATCTCGTTATTCGGGGGAATAAGGTAGATGTGGATTATCCAGCCAGTGCGTCAAAAAGTGAGAGACAGCCTGATTACGGCAGTGTCCAATCACCGGTAAATGAGGGAGTTCCGCGCGCAATTGCGGCATCGCATTACCCATAATGAAGCCCTTACCGACGCTGCCTAACATTTCGCGATCATTCATCGCGTCACCAAAGGCCATACAGTCACGCAGCGAAAAACCTAAATGTTGGGTCAGCATAGTCAACGCAGCGCCTTTATTGCAGCCCACCGGCAGCACTTCCAGGCAATCAGTCGCGGAAAAACACAAATGTGCATGCTCACCTAAAGCTTCGTGTAGTTGGATCTGCAAGCGTACAAGATCGTCGTGATCGCCACAGAAACAGATCTTGGTGACACTGCCGAGTGGCATTTTTTTGACATCGATTATCTGATAACGAAAACCGCTATAGACAAATGCCTGCAACAGCGCAGGGATCTCTTTCCCGGTAAACCAACCATCGTCATTGAAGATATGCATGCTGGCTCGGGTATCCCATTGCTGATACAGCACCAGCTCCGCCACATCCGCAGGTAAATCATCACGATGTAAAAGTTCGCCTTCCAGAGAGTGCACACGCGTGCCGTTGCCGGTAATTAAATACGCATCCAGCGATAGCGCCCCGAGAATATGCTGCATCTCCAACGCATGACGCCCCGTAGCAAATGTAAGGGTAATATCGCGTTCACGCAGGCGCGCCAGAGTAGAGAGAGTTTTCTCACCTAAATGATGGTCAGGCATCAATAAAGTGCCGTCCATATCAAATGCTGCCAGACGAGCCATTTCTTTCTCCACTCTGTGACACGGTTAATGGTGATTGAGTATCACTTGATATATACGGAAGTAATAGTGAATAGATAAAAAATATTGTTCCGGGTTTATATGCGACTGCTTAATCGTCTTAACCAGTATCAACGTTTGTGGCAGCCTTCCGCCGGAGCACCACAATCCGTTACCGTCAGCGAACTGGCAGAACGTTGCTTTTGCAGCGAACGCCATGTACGCACATTGTTACGTCAGGCGCAGGAGGCGGGATGGCTGGAGTGGCAGGCGCAATCCGGGCGCGGAAAACGCGGGCAACTGCGCTTTCTGGTGACGCCGGAATCCTTGCGCAATACGATGATGGAACAGGCGCTGGAAAGTGGAAAACAACAGGATGTGCTGGAACTCGCGCAGCTGGCGCCTGGCGAACTGCGTACCATGTTACAACCGTTTATGGGCGGGCAATGGCAAAACGATACCCCGACATTGCGTATTCCTTATTATCGCCCGCTCGAACCACTGCAACCGGGTTTTTTAGCCGGACGTGCCGAACAGCATCTCGCCGGGCAAATTTTTTCCGGCCTGAGCCGTTTCGACAATAACTCCCAGCGCCCAATTGGCGATTTAGCGCATCACTGGGAAACGTCTGCTGACGGGTTACGCTGGGATTTTTATCTTCGCTCAACCCTACACTGGCATAACGGTGATGCAGTAAAAGCAACACAGCTACATCAACGCTTGCTGATGCTGCTACAGTTGCCTGCCCTGAGGCAGTTATTTATTAGCGTGAAGCGTATTGAAGTCACCCACACGCAGTGTCTGACCTTCTTTTTAAATCGTCCCGATTACTGGCTGGCACACCGACTGGCGAGCTATTGCTGCCATCTGGCGCATCCGCAATTACCACTGGTAGGAACCGGACCTTTCCGCTTAACACAATTCACACCGGAACTGGTGCGCCTCGAAAGCCATGATTATTACCATTTACGTCATCCGCTACTAAAAGCGGTTGAGTACTGGATAACCCCGCCGCTTTTTGAAAAAGATTTGGGTACGAGTTGTCGGCATCCCGTCCAAATCACGATCGGCAAACCAGAGGAATTGCCACGGGTCAGTCAGGTCAGTAGCGGCATCAGTTTAGGTTTTTGCTATTTAACGTTGCGCAAAAGCCCCCGACTGACTCTCTGGCAGGCACGAAAAGTGATCACCATTATTCATCAATCCGGTTTACTACAAACGTTAGAAGTCGGAGAAAACCTGATCACCGCCAGTCATGCATTGCTGCCTGGCTGGACTATTCCGCAATGGAAGGTACCGGAGGAAGTCAAACTACCTGAAACGCTGACGCTGGTTTATCACCTGCCGGTGGAACTTCATGTGATGGCAGAACAGTTACGAACGACGCTGGCAGCAGAAGATTGCGAGCTAAAGATTATTTTTCATAACGCGAAAAACTGGGATGGAGCCACGCCACTGGCGCAAGCAGACCTCATGATGGGCGACAGATTAATTGGCGAAGCGCCGGAATATACCCTTGAACAGTGGCTGCGCTGCGATCCGCTGTGGCCACATGTTTTTACTGCCAGTACATACGCACATCTACAATCGACACTGGATGCCGTGCAAATAATGCCTGACGAAGAAAGCCGATTTAATGCCCTGAAAACAGTGTTTAGCCAGTTAATGGCAGATGCGACGCTGACGCCGCTATTCAACTATCACTATCGCATTAGTGCGCCGCCAGGCGTGAACGGTGTGCGACTGACACCGCGCGGCTGGTTTGAATTTACCGAGGCCTGGCTACCCGCACCGTCGCAATGAAGAGCTGGCCCGGGTTAACCGCAGGCGTTACCATAACGTTTTATCGATTTAGCAGGATGATTTATGAAACGTGCTGTCGTTGTATTCAGTGGGGGCCAGGACTCTACAACCTGTCTGGTGCAGGCATTGCAACAATATGATGAAGTCCATTGCGTGACGTTTGATTACGGTCAGCGCCATCGCGCAGAGATCGACGTTGCGCGCGATCTGGCGCTGAAACTGGGCGCACGCGCGCATAAGGTGCTGGATGTCACCCTGCTTAACGAGCTGGCAGTCAGCAGTCTGACGCGTGACAGCATTCCCGTGCCAGATTATGAACCTGAAGCCGATGGCATTCCGAATACGTTTGTTCCAGGGCGTAATATTTTGTTCCTGACGCTCGCGGCGATTTACGCATATCAGGTGAAAGCCGAAGCGGTGATTACCGGAGTCTGCGAAACAGATTTCTCCGGCTACCCGGATTGCCGCGATGAGTTTGTGAAAGCACTAAACCATGCCGTCAGTTTGGGCATGGCGAAAGAGATTCGTTTTGAAACGCCGCTGATGTGGATTGATAAAGCGGAAACCTGGGCGCTGGCGGATTATTACGGCAAGCTGGATTTAGTGCGTAACGAAACACTGACCTGCTATAACGGCATTAAAGGCGACGGTTGCGGTCAATGTGCGGCGTGTAATCTGCGCAGTAATGGGTTGAATCATTATCTGTCCGATAAACCAGCGGTGATGGCGGCGATGAAGCAAAAGACCGGGTTGAAGTAATTATTCCGGGTGTTGCCGGATGCTCAAGCCGCATCCGGCACAACAAAACGTTTACTTAACCATCTGCTCCAACTTTTCGCGCAGCTCCCCTTCCAGAGCTAAAGCCTTCTGCGTTTTAAGATCGATACAGACAAACGTGATAAGCGCATCCGCGACCACCTGCCCTTCCGGCTCCAGAGTGATGACCTGGCTTAAGATGCCGCTTTTACCGTTTAATTGCTGTAACTGGCTCGTAATGGTTAACAAGTCACTTAATACCGCCGGGCGGCGATAGTTGATATTGATATTCACCACCACGAAAGCGATGTTATGGGCGGTCATCCATTGAAAACTGTCGCTGTTTTCCAATCCATCCCAGCGGGCTTCTTCGAGAAACTCAAGGTAGCGGGCGTTGTTTACGTGCTGGTAGACGTCGAGATGATATCCACGAACTTTGATTTGTGTTTGCATAGCGCAATAACCTTACGTTGTTGTTATAAGTACAGAGGTCACAACTGGTATGACCTCTTCAGTCTGGCAAAAAATTGCCACTATGCAAATTAATTACAGGGTTAATACCGCCAGATTACGTTCCACCAGCGAATTACCCATCCCCGGCACCTGCTTCAGATCCTCCACCGTTTTAAATGGGCCATACTCTTCGCGATAACTGACAATCGCCTGCGCTTTCTTCAGGCCAACGCCATTCATCGCGCGGGCTAGCTCTTCCGCGCTGGCATTATTAATGCTGACTCTGGTGCCTTCTTCATCACTGGCTTTCGCCGGTACTGCCGCTTTGCTTTGTGCCGCAGGGGCTTCCGCTTTGGTTTCGACCGCCGCCGGTTTCGCTGCAGGAGTTGCCGCCAGCGCACAGTGAGACATTCCGGCACAGGCCAGGGACAGGGTAATGAGCAGTGCTTTGATTCCGTGTTTCATACTGTTTTCTCCTTGTTTGTTAACAGTGGAATCACCTTAACGGCAGTGAAAACAGTAAACAAATGGCAATGTTCAGAAATGGAAAAGGCCGCGAAAGCGACCTTTTCTTGTTACAGCTGCAAAGCATTTTTTTGCGAGGCGGCTTCAGGATTATTGCTGTTCCAGCGCATCGCCAATTTTGATTTTCGCCTCTTTGCGCAGGTTACTCATCAGAGCTTCAAAGACGATTTGTGCGTTGTTTTGGGTAATGCCCTGCACCATCGCTTTTTTCTGCTCTTCCGGCATTGAACCTTGTTTCACTTCGTCCAGCGCCAGCAGAACGACATTGCCCTGCATATCGGTCGCCATACCGTAGCTCGGTTTGTCTTTCGCTGGCAGAGGCAGTGCAAATGCCGCCAGGCTAATCGGGTCACGACCAGAACGGCTTAAGGTTTTCGGCTCACCAAATTTCACACCGGCAGCCTGCATAGCTTCCGCACCTTTGCCCGCTTTCAGATCAACCAGCAGTTTTTCAGCATCGATTTTCGCTTGCTGTTCAGCTTTGTTGTGCTGAACCATTGCTTTAACCTGTTCCTGAACATCTGCCAGCGGTTTAACCGCTTCCGGTTTATGCTCACTGATACGCAGAACGAATGCACGATCGCCATCTACGGTGATGATGTCAGAGTTGATGCCCGGTGCGCCGTTTTCACCAATCAGACCGCCGTTAAAGATAGCGTCCGCAACCGGCTTGAAGTTTAACTCTTCCGGCAGCTTATCTTTGCTGAACCAGCCAGTCTGAGTAGCTTTAACGCCCACTGCCTGCTCTGCACCTGCCAGAGATTCAGTGTCGTTGCTTGCTGCATCGCTTATTTTCTGTTGCAGCGCGTAGTATGCATCCAGCGCTTTTTCGTGTTTCACTTTCGCTGCGATGTCGTCACGCACTTCGTCTAACGACTTCACTTTTGCTGGCTGAATGTCATCCAGACGGACGATCAGGAAACCTACCGAGGATTTGATCACGCCAGAAAGCTGACCTTTTTCTTTCAGACCGGCATTTTTCAGCTCGTCCGGAGTGGTGGCGTCTTCTAACCAACCCATATCACCGCCGTTACGGGCAGAGATAATATCGGCAGATTTTTCTTTTGCTAACGCGGCAAAATCACCGCCTTTGTTCAGCGCATCAAGTACGGCTTTCGCTTCATCTTCAGTTTTGGTCTGGATGATGCTGTAGCGCGTGCGCTGCGGCTGGGTGAATTGATCCTGATGCTGATCGTAGTAGCTCTGGATATCCGCATCGCTAACCGATTGCTGCATCGTGGCAGCATCCAGCTTGATGTAGCTCACGCGGAACTGTTCCGGAGTCATGAAATTGTTTTTGTTTTGCTCGTAGTAGCTGGCGATTTCTGCTTCGGTCACAGCTTGCTTAGCCGCCAGCGCATTAACGTCGATAGTCGCTTCACGCACTACACGTTGTTGAGCGACCAGCGCGGCCAGTTCGTCAGTTTCACCTTTCAGCATAAAGTCGGTGCCGGCAACGCCATTAATCAGCTGTTGGGTGGTGAGCTGGTTACGCAGCGCCTGCGCGTACTGATCGGCACTCATTCCCATTCGGTTGAGGATATCGTTGTAGCGGCTGTTATCGAACTTGCCGTCCACCTGGAAAGCCGGGGTCGCGAAAATCGCCTGCTTGACCTGCTCATCGCTGATACCCAGTTTCAGTTCGCGAGCGTACTGATCCAGTAGAGCCTCGTCGATAAGACGATTCAGCACCTGTTGACGCAGGGTTTTCATATAGCCTTCGTTCGCCGCCAACTCGGAGTATTGATCGCCCAGCTGTTGCTGCATGCGATTACGCTCGCTGTTGAAGGCGTTCTCGAACTGCCCACGGCTGATTTCCTGGTCATTCACTTTTGCGGCGTAGTTATTGCCTCCGCCAATCAGGTAACCACTCACGCCGGTCAATATGAACGACACGATAATGATACCGAAAATAATCTTGAGCACGAGACTGTTTGCAGCCGTGCGTAAGCTGTCCATCATGGTGTAACAACACTCCGCTGTAGATGACTGTATACCTCACGCAACTTATCGCTGCGCGCAAAGGCCTATTGTGACAAGAAACGGGGGCAATTGTCAGCCCACAATGCGCAGAAAGTCACGGAATACAAATAAAAAAGGCACATCAGTAGATGCGCCCTTGAACTTCGTCACATCCCCAATGGGGACAACACTTAGTTTACCGCGTCTTTCAGTGCTTTACCTGCACGGAAGCTCGGTACTTTAGCTGCAGCGATGGTGATCTCTTTACCGGTCTGCGGGTTGCGACCAGTACGGGCAGCACGCTCTTTAACGGCAAAAGTACCAAAACCTACCAGTGCTACATCATCCCCTTCTTTCAGGGATTCAGTTACGGAAGCAATAATAGCATCTAACGCACGGCCAGCCGCAGCTTTAGAGATATCAGCCCCTGCAGCAATCTTGTCAATCAATTGAGATTTATTCACTCTTCTCTTCCTCTTTATAATTTATCTCGCACTTGAATCCTTCAAGGTGCGAACGCGCAGCAGTTATATCAGGCCAGCCATCCCCTTACAACACCCCTTAATAAGGGCAAGCCTAATCCGCCCTCTAACTTAACGAGACAAAAAAAGGCTGGCAAGTCCGAATTTACCTGCCAGCCCTTTTTTTATTAGTGCATTTTGCGCGAGGTCACTATTTTGCGGTTACAACCTGCATGCCAGACGGCTCATTTTGCAACGCGAGAGTCAGAACTTCCTCAATACGTTTCACCGGATGAATGTCCAGATCGGCAATAACATTGTCTGGAATCTCTTCCAGATCGCGTTTATTTTCGTGCGGAATTAACACAGTTTTAATTCCACCACGATGCGCCGCCAGCAGTTTTTCTTTCAAACCGCCGATTGGTAACACTTGGCCACGCAAGGTTATCTCGCCCGTCATCGCCACATCGGCGCGAACCGGGTTACCGGTCAGGCAAGAAACCAGCGCAGTGCACATGGCAATACCAGCGCTCGGACCATCTTTCGGCGTCGCACCTTCCGGTACGTGCACGTGGATGTCGCGTTTTTCGTAAAAATCTGGATTGATCCCCAGTTTTTCCGCACGCGCACGAACCACCGTTAACGCCGCCTGAATGGACTCTTGCATCACTTCGCCCAGCGAACCGGTATAAGTGAGTTTACCTTTGCCTGGTACACATGCAGTTTCGATGGTCAGCAAGTCGCCGCCGACTTCTGTCCACGCCAGACCCGTTACCTGACCGACGCGGTTTTCGTTATCCGCGCGACCATAGTCGAAACGTTGTACGCCGAGGTAGTCATGCAGGTTATCGCCGTTAATTTCGATATGTTTTAATGACTTATCGAGAAGTAACTGCTTAACCGCTTTACGGCACAGTTTGGAGATTTCACGCTCCAGACCACGCACGCCTGCCTCACGGGTGTAGTAACGAATAATGCCGATAATGGCGCTATCGTCGACGGTCAGCTCACCTTTTTTCAGCGCATTACGTTCAATCTGCTTCGGCAGCAAGTGACGTTTGGCGATGTTCAATTTTTCATCTTCGGTATAACCGGAGAGGCGAATCACTTCCATACGATCCAGCAGCGGTGCCGGAATGTTCATGGAGTTCGACGTCGCGACAAACATCACGTCACTCAGGTCGTAATCCACTTCCAGGTAATGGTCGCTGAACGCCACGTTCTGCTCTGGATCCAACACTTCAAGCAGTGCAGAAGCCGGATCGCCACGCATGTCAGAAGACATTTTGTCGATCTCATCGAGCAGGAACAGCGGGTTTTTCACGCCCACTTTCGCCATTTTCTGGATCAATTTACCCGGCATAGAACCGATGTAAGTACGGCGGTGACCACGGATTTCCGCTTCATCACGCACGCCGCCCAGTGCCATACGGACATATTTACGTCCTGTGGCTTTGGCTATGGACTGACCCAGGGACGTTTTACCTACCCCCGGCGGCCCTACCAGGCAGAGGATCGGCCCCTTGATTTTGTTTACACGGCTTTGAACCGCGAGGTACTCAAGGATACGATCTTTCACGCGCTCCAGACCATAATGATCGGTATCGAGGATTTCTTGCGCCTGACGCAGGTCTTTTTTGACCTTGCTACGCGCATTCCACGGCACCTGCACCATCCAGTCGATATAACCACGCACCACGGTTGCTTCTGCCGACATCGGAGACATCATTTTCAGCTTCTGCAGTTCTGCTTCCGCTTTTTCTTTTGCCTCTTTCGGCATTTTCGCCGCGTCGATTTTGCGCTTCAGGGCTTCATTTTCGTCCGGCGCGTCATCCATTTCGCCGAGTTCTTTCTGAATGGCTTTCATCTGCTCGTTCAGATAGTACTCACGCTGGGATTTCTCCATCTGCTTTTTCACGCGGTTACGAATACGTTTCTCAACCTGCAGCAGATCGATTTCCGATTCCATCATCGCCATCAGATATTCCAGACGCTCGTTAACGTCGGACATCTCAAGAACAGACTGTTTGTCAGCCAGTTTCAGCGGCATATGCGCGGCAATGGTATCTGCCAGACGCGCAGGATCGTCGATGCTGTTAAGCGACGTCAGCACTTCTGGTGGGATTTTCTTATTCAGCTTGATGTAGCCTTCGAACTGGCTGATTGCAGTACGCACCAGCACTTCCTGTTCCCGCTCCTCAATGGTCGGCGATTCCAGATACTCCGCCTTCGCAGAAAAGTGTTCGCCATTGTCAGAGAGCGCAGAAATACGCGCGCGCTGTAACCCCTCGACCAGCACTTTGACGGTGCCGTCAGGCAGCTTCAGCATCTGCAATATAGAGGCCACGGTCCCGACGGTGAAAAGATCGTTTACACCCGGCTCATCCGTTGAAGCTTCTTTCTGCGCGACCAGCATAATTTTTTTATCATGGTCCATCGCCGCTTCCAGACAACGGATAGATTTTTCCCGCCCGACAAATAAGGGGATGACCATGTGCGGATAAACCACCACATCGCGCAGCGGCAATACGGGGATTTCAATGCGTTCAGAACGCTCAGGATTCATAGAGCTCTCTCTTAGTTTAATTTCCGCCAGGTAATCAGATGACACGACTGTGCTTCACGCCATCTATTAACATGTACGTCAGTATATGGGGATGTTTCCCCCACATTCAACGTCGAGAATAGAGGAAAAATGAAAGGGGAGATAAAATCCCCCCTTTTTGGTTAACTGGCTGTATGCGAATGGTTAATTATTCACCAGATGCCTGTTGCGCTTCCGGCTTACCATAAATCAGCAGCGGTTTGCTCTGGCCATCAATTACCGATTCGTCGATAACCACTTTTTCGACATCTTCCATGGACGGCAGATCGTACATGGTATCGAGCAGTGCGGCTTCTACGATGGAGCGCAGACCACGTGCACCGGTTTTACGCGCCATCGCTTTCTTAGCGATAGCATCCAGCGCCTCGTCACGGAACTCCAGATCAACGCCCTCAAGATTAAACAACGCCTGATATTGCTTGGTCAGGGCGTTTTTCGGCTCTTTAAGGATCTGAATCAGGGCTTCTTCGCTCAGTTCATTCAGCGTTGCTACAACTGGCAGACGACCGATGAACTCAGGGATCAGACCAAATTTGATCAGATCTTCCGGTTCTACCTGTGCCAGCAGTTCGCCTTCACTTGCTTTGTCGGACTTCGCTTTTACCGTCGCGCCAAAACCAATGCCGGAGCCGGTTTCTACACGATGGGAAATCACTTTATCCAGACCAGCAAACGCACCACCACAGATAAACAGGATCTTAGAGGTGTCTACCTGCAAGAACTCCTGCTGCGGATGCTTACGCCCGCCCTGCGGTGGAACGGCAGCAACTGTACCTTCGATCAGTTTCAACAGTGCCTGCTGTACGCCTTCACCGGAAACGTCACGGGTAATAGACGGGTTGTCAGACTTACGTGAAATCTTGTCAATTTCATCGATGTAGACAATACCGCGCTGCGCTTTCTGTACGTCGTAGTCGCACTTCTGCAACAGCTTCTGAATGATGTTTTCAACGTCTTCGCCCACATAACCGGCTTCGGTCAGTGTAGTCGCATCGGCCATAGTGAACGGAACATCCAGCAGGCGTGCCAGCGTTTCAGCCAGCAGCGTTTTACCGGAACCGGTCGGACCGATCAGTAGAATGTTACTTTTGCCCAACTCGACGCCATTGCTGGTATCGCCATTGCGCAGACGTTTGTAGTGGTTGTATACCGCGACCGCCAGCACTTTTTTCGCCTGTTCCTGACCGATTACGTAATCGTCCAGATGGTTGCGAATTTCATGCGGCGTCGGTAGCGCACTGCGTTCACGATGCGGTGCAACTTCTTTAATCTCTTCGCGAATGATGTCGTTACATAAATCAACACATTCGTCGCAGATATACACGGATGGTCCGGCAATCAGCTTGCGCACTTCATGCTGGCTTTTGCCGCAAAAAGAGCAGTATAACAGTTTGCCTGAGCCATCTTTGCGTTTATCTGTCATGGGTCAAAACCTCTTCTTTGTTCTTTGTGCCGCACACGACGACGCAAATGCCATTCTCAGGCGCAAGTCGCTTATAGCGTTGTGCCGCCCTGGATAAGTATAGCGGCACAGTTGCGCCTCTGGCATCAATTACGATGGGTCAGAATCGAATCGACCAGACCGTATTCCACCGCTTCAGGGGCGGAAAGGAAGCGATCGCGCTCGGTATCTCGTTCAATCTGTTCTAATGATTGACCCGTATGGAGCGCCATAAGTTCATTCATGCGCCCTTTAACTTTCAGAATCTCACGGGCATGAATTTCGATATCGGTCGCCTGGCCCTGATAGCCGCCCAGCGGCTGGTGAATCATCACGCGCGAGTTCGGCAGGCAGAAACGTTTACCTTTTGCCCCTGCGGTCAGCAGGAATGCGCCCATCGAGGCCGCCTGGCCCATACAGATGGTGCTGACATCAGGCTTGATAAACTGCATGGTGTCATAGATAGACATCCCGGCAGTGATCACTCCGCCTGGGGAGTTAATGTACAGATAGATATCTTTTTCTGGGTTTTCCGCTTCCAGGAACAGCATCTGCGCCACAATCAGGTTAGCCATGTGGTCTTCAACCTGGCCAGTCAGAAAAATGACGCGTTCCTTAAGTAGACGAGAATAGATATCAAAAGAGCGCTCACCGCGTGAGGTCTGTTCAATGACCATCGGCACCAGCGCCATATGGGGTGCAAAGTTATCTCGTTCGCCGCTGTATGACATTTCCGTCTCCTGGATAAAATTGAAAAAACCTGCTGTACCGATTGTAACCTTATGGACGGATTATCAGCTAGTCCCTGTGTTATGGGTACGGCATCACCATATTTCAAGCATAACAATCTTTTGTTGTTACGCTAACACCGAAAGAGCGTTTTCGCACGGTTCCATGCAAAATTCATGACAAAAAAAAGCCCACCACCTGGCGGTGACGGGCCTTTGTGCGAATTTAGCGCGTTATGCTGCGTAAATTACGCCTGCTGGTTCATCAGCTCGTTGAAAGTGGTTTCTTTTTCAGTCACTTTCGCTTTCGCCAGTACAGCTTCTACAGCCTGTTCTTCCAGAGCAACATTGCGCATGTTGTCCATCAGTTCTTTGTTTTTGCTGTAGAACTCGATAACTTCTTTCGGATCTTCGTACGCAGAAGCCATCTCTTCGATCAAGCCTTTCACGCGCTCTTCGTCAGCTTTCAGCTCGTTGGTGCGGATAACTTCGCCCAGCAGCAGGCCAACAACTACGCGGCGTTTAGCCTGTTCTTCGAACAGTTCACGCGGCAGTTCCAGCGCTTGTTTCTCGTTACCGCCGAAACGCTGTGCAGCCTGACGACGCAGAACGTCGATTTCGCTGTCGATCAGCGCAGCCGGTACGTCGATGTCGTTAGCTTTTACCAGACCTTCGATCGCCTGAGACTTAACGCGGTTACGGATGGCGCTCTTCAGTTCGCGCTCCATGTTTTTACGCACTTCAGCGCGCAGACCTTCTACGGAACCATCTTCAACGCCGAAACGTTTGATGAATTCTGCAGTCAGTTCCGGCAGTTCACGCTCTTCAACTTTCTTCAGGTTGATAGCGAATTTCGCTGCTTTACCCTTCAGATTTTCTGCGTGGTATTCTTCCGGGAAGGTCACGTCGATGGTGAACTCTTCGCCAGCTTTGTGGCCTTTGATACCGTCTTCAAAGCCCGGGATCATGCGACCCTGACCCATCGCCAGTACGAAATCAGACGCTTTACCGCCTTCGAACTCTTCGCCGTCAACTGAACCGGTGAAGTCGATGGTTACGCGGTCTTCTGCTTCAACAGCGCCGTCTTTTTCTTTCCAGGTCGCCTGCTGTTTACGCAGAGTATCCAGCATGCCGTCAACGTCAGCGTCGGTCACTTCCACGATCGGTTTTTCAACTTCGATCGCTTCCAGACCCTGCAATTCAACTTCCGGATACACTTCAAACTCTACAGAGTAGGTGAAGTCTTCACCCAGCTTGTATTCGCCCGGAACATAGGTCGGTGCGCCAGCCGGATTGATTTTTTCTTTAATGATGGCGTCAATGAAGTTACGGCTCATCAGGTCGCCCAGAACGTCCTGGCGTACAGACGCGCCATAACGCTGAGCAACGATATTCATTGGCACTTTGCCTTTACGGAAGCCGTCAATACGTACTTTTTTCGCAACGTTGACCAGCTCGCTTTTAACAGCGGTTTCGATGCTGTCAGCAGCGATAGTAATCGTTACACGGCGGCCAAGGCCTTGAGTGGTTTCAACTGAAACTTGCATCTTGTTACCTCAAAAAATCACAGTGCTCGGTCAACTCTTACCCCGCAAGCACAGGTTGTTGGCTTCGCGGTACCGGGATGTTCTTATAATCAATCACATTCCCTGTTACCAGAATCATCCCGAAAGCATTCAAATAGGACGCGGCATTATAGCGGCATCACTTTTATGAGTCGAGAACGGTTATTGCGCGCTACCGCGTATTTTTTCACAATTCCCGGGGAATTTTCGTCTGAATGCTGGGCAAAAAGCACAAAATCCAGACAAAACAAAACGGCCCACAGGCCGTTTTTCATAAAATCTTTAGCAACATACTGGAAAAGCGCTGACGGTTGCAAATGCGTTTTTACGCGATGCTTCCTGCTCCACGACAGGGAGGAGAGGCAAAAATGGTATCCTGCAACCCTTCCCATTCCTTAATAGTGTAAGTATGCAGAGCCAGCGCATGAACGGTAGTAGAGAGTTCCTCCGCTAAAGTACTGTAAATCATTCGATGACGATTCAGAAAACGTTCACCCGTAAAACGATCGCTGACCAGCACAACTTTAAAATGGCTTTCAGAGCCGGCTGGGACATTGTGACGATAGCTTTCATCCACAACTTCGAGGAATACGGGTTGGAACGACGCCCTTAATTTTTCTTCTATCCGCTCACGTATCATCATGAAATATCTCCTCCGACAACGCTGAGATGTCACCCATCCCTTTAAATACTAGCCGCTTTTACCGTTACCATTACAGCTTAGCAACAAATATTTAGCTTTCGTCCCAGTTTTTCAGTCAACCGTATGAAGTTTACTGATTTAAAGATTAATTCACAGGCTGCGCACGAGTGATTCTTTTACTCACGGTGATTATTTCGTCAACACGATGAATTTACATGCCTTACCCACTTCCCCTCGTCGTTGGCAATGTTATGATGGCGAGAATTTTTACCAAACACGCTTACCAGTCTCTGAGAGCCAGAACATGTTCAAAAAAATCCTCTTCCCATTAGTTGCTCTGTTTATGCTTGCAGGATGCGCAACACCACCAACGACGATTGACGTTTCCCCAACGATGACGCTGCCGCAGCAGGATCCAAGCCTGATGGGCGTCACCGTTAGCATTAATGGTGCCGATCAACGTACCGATCAGGCGCTGGCGAAAGTGACCCGCGATAATCAGATTGTCACCCTGACCGCCTCTCGCGATTTGCGTTTCCTGCTGCAAGAAGTGCTGGAAAAACAAATGACCGCACGTGGTTACATGGTCGGCCCAAATGGTCCGGTTAATCTGCAAATCATCGTTAGCCAACTGTATGCTGACGTGTCCCAGGGTAACGTGCGTTACAACATCGCCACTAAAGCAGATATCGCCATCATCGCCACCGCGCAGAATGGCAACAAGATGACCAAAAACTATCGTGCCAGCTACAACGTTGAAGGCGCTTTTCAGGCTTCCAACAAAAATATCGCCGATGCGGTTAACAGTGTGCTGACCGACACCATTGCTGACATGTCTCAGGACACCAGCATTCACGAATTCATCAAGCAGAACGCGCGTTAATTTCTGCCCTCTGGCCCGGTGCAAACCGGGCCTGTAGACGCCCATGTCCAGTCAATATTTACGTATTTTCCAACAGCCGCGTTCAGCCATTTTGCTGATCCTGGGTTTTGCATCCGGGCTACCGCTAGCCCTGACATCCGGCACGTTACAGGCGTGGATGACCGTTGAGAATATCGATCTTAAAACCATCGGTTTCTTCTCTCTGGTAGGCCAGGCTTATGTATTTAAATTTCTCTGGTCCCCGCTGATGGACCGCTACACCCCACCGTTCCTCGGACGTCGGCGCGGTTGGCTGCTCGCTACACAAACTCTATTGTTACTGTCCATTGCGGCGATGGGTTTTCTCGAACCTGGCACCCAATTACGCTGGATGGCAGCTCTGGCGGTGGTGATCGCTTTTTGCTCCGCCTCCCAGGATATCGTCTTTGATGCCTGGAAAACGGATGTGCTTCCAGCGGAAGAACGCGGCGCAGGTGCAGCAATCAGCGTGCTGGGGTATCGCCTGGGGATGCTGGTATCCGGCGGCCTGGCTTTATGGCTGGCGGATAAATGGCTGGGCTGGCAAGGCATGTACTGGTTGATGGCGGCGCTGCTGATCCCCTGTATTATCGCGACACTGCTTGCACCAGAACCAACCGACACCATTCCTGTACCCAAAACGCTGGAACGAGCCGTTGTAGCACCATTGCGTGATTTCTTTGGCCGCAATAACGCATGGCTGATTCTGCTTTTAATCGTACTGTACAAACTGGGCGATGCTTTCGCCATGAGCCTGACAACCACGTTTTTGATTCGCGGCGTCGGATTTGATGCCGGCGAAGTGGGTGTAGTTAACAAAACGCTCGGTCTACTGGCGACTATCGTCGGCGCATTGTTCGGCGGAATTTTAATGCAGCGCCTGTCATTGTTCCGTGCGCTCATGATTTTCGGCCTTTTACAAGGTGCGTCCAACGCCGGTTACTGGCTACTTTCCGTGACTGATAAGCATCTCTACAGCATGGGCGCGGCTGTCTTTTTCGAAAATCTGTGTGGCGGGATGGGAACATCAGCATTTGTGGCGCTATTAATGACCCTGTGTAATAAGTCATTTTCCGCTACCCAGTTCGCCCTGCTCTCGGCGCTTTCTGCTGTAGGACGGGTTTATGTAGGACCAGTAGCAGGTTGGTTTGTTGAAGCTCACGGCTGGCCGACGTTCTATCTGTTCTCTGTTGCCGCCGCCGTACCTGGACTTATTTTGCTGCTGGTTTGCCGCCGCACGCTGGAGTACACATGGGTCAATAACGACTTTATCCCTCGTACCGGGTATCCGGCAGGTTATGCCTTTGCCATGTCGACGCTGGCAACGGGCGTCAGTCTGTTAACCGTGTGGTTACTGCTATTGACGATGGACGCGCTGGATTTGACCCACTTCTCTTTCCTGCCTGCTCTGCTGGAAGTCGGCGTTTTAGTCGCCCTGGGCGGAGTCGTGTTTGGTGGTTTGCTGGATTATCTGGCGCTACGAAAAACACATCTGACGTAATCTGTGAATATTATTTAGCTGTAGTAATCACCCGGCGTAATTATTACGGCTAAATAAACATCAGCATCGCTTAATAATATTTGTTCTTTTGTGCGGCTTAGATTTCTAAAATTATTGACGCCATTTATAAATTCTATTTTTCTTACACGATTCAGCTAATGACACTTTATTTCCCCTTACCTAAATTGTCACTTCAATGATAATTATTTGTTAAATAATTGTTTTATTTTGAGTTGGTTATACCAATTGCCCTGCTACCCCCCTTCCGCGCGCCCCTTTCGTTATAACGCCCTTTTGCAACAGCTTCTTAAAACCAGCTTGATATGTTTTGCAACATATGTGACCTGGCAGCCAAATCCAAGTAACAGGAATTTAATCATGTTTACAGTAATGTAACCTTCCCGTAAAATGCCCACACACTTTAAACGCCACCAGATCCCGTGGAATTGAGGTCGTTAAATGAGACTCAGGAAATACAATAAAAGTTTGGGATGGTTGTCATTATTTGCAGGCACTGTATTGCTCAGTGGTTGTAATTCTGCGCTGTTAGATCCCAAAGGACAGATTGGTCTGGAGCAACGTTCACTGATACTGACGGCATTTGGCCTGATGTTGATTGTCGTTATTCCCGCAATCTTGATGGCTGTTGGTTTCGCCTGGAAGTACCGTGCGAGCAATAAAGATGCTAAGTACAGCCCGAACTGGTCACACTCCAATAAAGTGGAAGCTGTGGTCTGGACGGTACCTATCTTAATCATCATCTTCCTTGCGGTACTGACCTGGAAAACTACTCACGCTCTTGAGCCTAGCAAGCCGCTGGCGCATGACGAGAAGCCCATTACCATCGAAGTGGTTTCCATGGACTGGAAATGGTTCTTCATCTACCCGGAACAGGGAATTGCTACCGTGAATGAAATCGCTTTCCCGGCGAACACTCCGGTGTACTTCAAAGTGACCTCCAACTCCGTGATGAACTCCTTCTTCATTCCGCGTCTGGGTAGCCAGATTTATGCCATGGCCGGTATGCAGACTCGCCTGCATCTGATCGCCAACGAACCCGGTACTTATGACGGTATCTCCGCCAGCTACAGCGGTCCGGGCTTCTCAGGCATGAAGTTCAAAGCTATCGCAACGCCGGATCGCGCCGAATTCGACCAGTGGGTCGCAAAAGCGAAACAGTCGCCGAACAGCATGTCTGACATGGCAGCGTTCGAAAAACTGGCCGCGCCTAGCGAATACAACCAGGTGGAATATTTCTCCAACGTGAAACCAGACTTGTTTGCCGATGTGATTAATAAGTTTATGGCTCACGGTAAGAGCATGGACATGACCCAGCCAGAAGGTGAGCACAGCGCACACGAAGGTATGGAAGGCATGGACATGAGCCACGCGGAATCCGCCCATTAAAGGGGTTGAGGAAGAATAAAGATGTTCGGAAAATTATCACTTGATGCAGTCCCGTACCATGAACCTATCGTCATGGTTACGATCGCTGGCATTATTTTGGGAGGTCTGGCGCTCGTTGGCCTGATCACTTACTTCGGTAAGTGGACCTACCTGTGGAAAGAGTGGCTGACCTCCGTCGACCATAAACGCCTCGGTATCATGTATATCATCGTGGCGATTGTGATGTTGCTGCGTGGTTTTGCTGACGCCATTATGATGCGTAGCCAGCAGGCCCTTGCCTCGGCGGGCGAAGCGGGCTTCCTTCCGCCTCACCACTACGATCAGATCTTCACCGCGCACGGCGTGATTATGATCTTCTTCGTGGCGATGCCTTTCGTTATCGGTCTGATGAACCTGGTGGTTCCGCTGCAGATTGGCGCGCGTGACGTTGCGTTCCCGTTCCTCAACAACTTAAGCTTCTGGTTTACCGTTGTTGGTGTGATTTTGGTTAACGTTTCTCTCGGCGTGGGCGAATTTGCGCAGACCGGCTGGCTGGCCTATCCACCGCTATCGGGAATAGAGTACAGTCCGGGAGTCGGTGTCGATTACTGGATATGGAGTCTCCAGCTATCCGGTATAGGTACGACGCTAACCGGTATCAACTTCTTCGTTACCATTCTGAAGATGCGTGCACCTGGCATGACCATGTTTAAGATGCCGGTATTTACCTGGGCATCACTGTGCGCAAACATTCTGATTATTGCTTCCTTCCCAATTCTGACGGTTACCGTCGCGTTGTTGACCCTGGATCGCTATCTGGGCACCCATTTCTTTACCAACGATATGGGTGGCAACATGATGATGTACATCAACCTGATTTGGGCCTGGGGCCATCCGGAAGTTTACATCCTGATCCTGCCTGTTTTCGGTGTGTTCTCCGAAATTGCGGCAACCTTCTCGCGTAAACGCCTGTTTGGTTATACCTCGCTGGTATGGGCAACCGTCTGTATCACCGTGCTGTCGTTTATCGTCTGGCTGCACCACTTCTTTACGATGGGTGCGGGCGCGAACGTAAACGCCTTCTTTGGTATCACCACAATGATTATCGCCATCCCGACCGGGGTGAAGATCTTCAACTGGCTGTTCACCATGTATCAGGGCCGCATCGTGTTCCATTCTGCGATGCTGTGGACCATCGGCTTTATCGTCACCTTCTCGGTGGGCGGTATGACTGGTGTGCTGCTGGCAGTACCGGGCGCGGACTTCGTTCTGCATAACAGCCTGTTCCTGATTGCGCACTTCCATAACGTTATCATCGGCGGCGTGGTCTTCGGCTGCTTCGCAGGGATGACCTACTGGTGGCCTAAAGCGTTCGGTTTCAAACTGAACGAAACCTGGGGTAAACGCGCGTTCTGGTTCTGGATCATCGGCTTCTTCGTTGCCTTTATGCCGCTGTATGCGCTGGGCTTCATGGGTATGACTCGTCGTTTAAGCCAGCAGATTGACCCGCAGTTCCACACCATGCTGATGATTGCAGCCAGCGGTGCGGTACTGATTGCGCTGGGTATTCTCTGCCTCGTGATTCAGATGTACGTTTCTATTCGCGACCGCGACCAGAACCGTGACCTGACTGGCGACCCGTGGGGTGGCCGTACGCTGGAGTGGGCAACCTCTTCCCCGCCTCCGTTCTATAACTTTGCCATTGTGCCGCACGTTCACGAGCGTGATGCATTCTGGGAAATGAAAGAAAAAGGCGAAGCGTACAAAAAGCCTGACCACTATGAAGAAATTCATATGCCGAAAAATAGCGGCGCCGGTATCGTCATTGCAGCTTTCTCCACCATCTTCGGTTTCGCCATGATCTGGCATATCTGGTGGCTGGCGATTGTTGGCTTCGCAGGCATGATCATCACCTGGATCGTGAAAAGCTTCGACGAGGACGTGGATTACTACGTGCCGGTGGCAGAAATCGAAAAACTGGAAAACCAGCATTTCGATGAGATTACTAAGGCAGGGCTGAAAAATGGCAACTGATACTTTGACGCACGCGACTGCCCACGCGCACGAACACGGGCACCACGATGCAGGCGGAACCAAAATCTTCGGATTCTGGATCTACCTGATGAGCGACTGCATTCTGTTCTCCATCTTGTTTGCTACCTATGCCGTTCTGGTGAACGGCACCGCAGGCGGCCCGACAGGTAAGGACATTTTCGAACTGCCGTTCGTTCTGGTTGAAACTTTCTTGCTGTTGTTCAGCTCCATCACCTACGGCATGGCGGCTATCGCCATGTACAAAAACAACAAAAGCCAGGTTATCTCCTGGCTGGCGTTGACCTGGTTGTTTGGTGCCGGATTTATCGGGATGGAAATCTATGAATTCCATCACCTGATTGTTAACGGCATGGGTCCGGATCGCAGCGGCTTCCTGTCAGCGTTCTTTGCGCTGGTCGGCACGCACGGTCTGCACGTCACTTCCGGTCTTATCTGGATGGCGGTGCTGATGGTGCAAATCGCCCGTCGCGGCCTGACCAGCACTAACCGTACCCGCATCATGTGCCTGAGCCTGTTCTGGCACTTCCTGGATGTGGTTTGGATCTGTGTGTTCACTGTTGTTTATCTGATGGGGGCGATGTAATGAGTCATTCTAACGAACATAGCGGCGCATCCCATGGCAGCGTAAAAACCTACATGACAGGCTTTATCCTGTCGGTAATCCTGACGGTGATCCCGTTCTGGATGGTAATGACAGGTTCTGCCTCTCCGGCCGTAATTCTGGGAACAATCCTGGCAATGGCAGTGGTACAGGTTCTGGTGCATCTGGTGTGCTTCCTGCACATGAATACCAAATCAGATGAAGGCTGGAACATGACGGCGTTTGTCTTCACCGTGCTAATCATCGCTATCCTGGTTGTAGGCTCCATCTGGATTATGTGGAACCTCAACTACAACATGATGATGCACTAAGAGCGGCGGTTATGATGTTTAAGCAATACCTGCAAGTAACGAAACCAGGCATCATCTTTGGCAACCTGATCTCGGTGATTGGGGGATTCCTGCTGGCCTCAAAGGGCAGCATTGATTATCCCCTGTTTATCTACACGCTGGTTGGGGTGTCACTGGTTGTGGCGTCGGGTTGTGTGTTTAACAACTACATCGACAGGGATATCGACAGAAAGATGGAAAGGACGAAGAATCGGGTGCTGGTTAAAGGCCTGATCTCTCCTGCTGTCTCGCTGGTGTACGCCACCTTGCTGGGTATTGCTGGCTTTATGCTGCTGTGGTTTGGCGCGAATCCGCTGGCCTGCTGGCTGGGGGTGATGGGCTTTGTGGTTTATGTCGGCGTTTATAGCCTGTACATGAAACGCCACTCAGTCTACGGCACATTGATTGGTTCGCTCTCCGGCGCTGCGCCGCCGGTGATTGGCTACTGTGCAGTAACCGGCGAGTTCGATAGCGGCGCAGCGATCCTGCTGGCTATCTTCAGCCTGTGGCAGATGCCTCACTCCTATGCCATCGCCATTTTCCGCTTTAAGGATTACCAGGCGGCAAACATTCCGGTACTGCCGGTGGTGAAAGGCATTTCGGTGGCGAAGAATCACATCACGCTGTATATCATCGCCTTTGCCGTTGCCACGCTGATGCTCTCTCTTGGCGGTTACGCTGGGTATAAATATCTGGTGGTCGCCGCAGCGGTGAGCGTCTGGTGGTTAGGCATGGCCCTGCGCGGTTATAAAGTTGCTGATGACAGAGTCTGGGCGCGTAAGCTGTTTGGCTTCTCTATCATCGCCATCACTGCCCTCTCGGTGATGATGTCCGTTGATTTTATGGTGCCGGACTCGCATACGCTGCTGGCGTCTGTTTGGTAAATCTTATCGTCATCAAAAAACCCGCTTACTCTGGCGGGTTTTTTATTGCCCCCACTTTTAGCAGATCCACTTCTTTACCCTTTATCGTTGCCGTTGCGGCAATAATGCGAGTCTTCACCTGTGAACACATTTTCGACTCAAAATCGGATCTATAAAGAAGGAGCAATGAATTGCTGCTAAACGAACCAATTATGTAATCAGTAAAGTTAATATTCAGCCGGTTTAAGCCGAAAGGCTCGAAACCAACCGTTTGGATAATTTCTTTACCAGACGGACTCTTGATGTTGTACGTAACACGAAGATTGGCCACTTCGCCTAATTTATTGGTTTCGGCAAAGAGGCTGTCCATACAGGAAAAGCTCTCATCTAAAAAATTATCCCGCATTCCAGAATGGGTAATTGTGATGGCTGGCAACATATCATCGACCGTTTTTCTGTCAATCATGTCTTTTCGACAGGCGGCAAGAAAGTTCTGCGGGCCACCATAAATGTGGACACCCTTATCAAGATATTCCTTCGCTTTCTTACAATCTACCTCAACATACTGACCATTGGCGTACATCATACCCAATCTGGACCATGCTAAATTTATACCGTGCTGCGCGGCCTGATTAAATAACGCATACGCTTTGGCGTAATCCACCCGTATAAGTGTACCGGAATAGTAAATATCTCCCAGTGCCAGCAAAGCATCTCCATGACCTTGCCTGGCGGCTAACTCGAACCATTTAATCGCTTCCTGCACGTTGGGTTTCGTATCATAGCGGGGCTGATAATATTCCCAGCCTAACAGGCTCTGCGCGTCGACATCCCCCGATTCAGCCATTTTATGCAGTGTACTTATAACATCGGGCGCAGGTTTACCATCGTATATGCTGTCATACAATTCATGCGCTTTCTCACTTGCCACCACGCCTGGTGAAACTATCAGCATTAAAGAAAATAATATTCTTTTAGGCAACATAAAATATCCCTTATTTATCTTGCACCTGAATATGCTCTTCTTTTAATAAATCACGTTGTTTTCCATTCAGTATCGCCGTCGCAGCTTTAACAGAATAAGTCAAATCATGAAAATCGCATAAATTACGATTATACATTGGGATGTCTATATAGCTTTTTCTTATATGACTGGAATTATTATACATATCCACACCGAGCGTATTCAAACTAAAAGGAGGGACAGAAAGGGTATATTCTTTACTCATTCCCTCACTCCCCTTTAGCTCAAGCGTCAACTGCAAATTAGTTATACCACTAATTTTATCTGCATTAATTTCAATACTGACATCGCATATTTTTGGTTTTTCATTTGCGTTAAAGCCATAGGTCCCGTAATGTTTTAACGTGAGATAAGGTAAAATATCACCCTGTGTTTCTCGGGTTTTCTGATCTTGATTACAACGGGTTAAATATTCATCCTTATTAAATTTCATTGAATATTTCCCCGCACCTTTTTCGTAATAATCCCATGCCTTATTACAATCAAGCGTTTCACCTAATCCGTTGTAATACATCCAACTTAACCACAACGCGGCTTTTTTTGCCCCTTGCTGTTCAGCCTTGTCAAAAAGCACGCTCGCTTTAGAATAATCAACCTCACCGGTCAACCCAGAATAGTAAATATTCCCCAGGGCCACTAATGCTTTTTCGTCATTCTTATTTGCAGCTAATTCGTACCATTTTTTGGCTTCGACAGCATCAATTGTTAAACCAGCACTGCCATTTTCGTAGGCATCGCCCATGGTATACTGCGCCATCGGATAACCTTTTTCTGCCGCAGTGCGAAACCATTGCAGTGCTTTCTTTATGGTGTCTAAAGAACGTCTATCATCAGAAGGTGAAAAATCATCGAGATAAAGATTTCCGACAATATAATCCATTTCGGGGTCGCCTTCCTGCGCCCATAGAGTCGCCAGACGCAGAATTTCCGGTTTACTGAAACCAATTCGCCCCCAAAAAAGCAAATCATTCTCGGGTGCCTGACCGACATAACGACTGACAAATTCAATTAAACTCGCCCGTTTCGTTTTGTCTGTCTCGGCCCCGGATTTCAATTCATAGGCCTGATTAATTATTTTATTCATCAAATCAGGCGGAATATTAAGATCGTCAGTTTTCGACTTACTGGCATACATCTGTGCTCGTGTCACATCCAGGGTTATGCCTTTACCATATTGAAAGAAATAACGTGCATTATAACAACCGTATTCGCCCCCCTGGTTACAGGCTTTCTCATACCACTGAATCGCCTTTGGGATGTCAACAGATACTGTCACTCCGTGTTCATAAACAAATCCCAGTAGCACTAGCGCCTGCGTGTTATTGGTATCAGCTAATTTTTGCAGTTCTTTTAACGCCGTCTGATCTTTATTGACAATACGTTCATACAGTTGATCAATATCTGTTGAAGCATAACAAAAAGAAGCCAGAGATAAACCCAATGATAATAAAATAACTTTACCAGACCACATACATTCCTCCTTGATATATTCAACCACCAAACATCCACCTCATGAATAAATACGCTGCCATAACGGCCCAGGTAATAAGTAAACATTTAAGCTGAAACAGCATAACCAGTGCCTCCAACGCTTTTATTTATTGCGATAAAATAACACCATCCTTTGATAAAAAATTACACGCCCATCAATAAATCCGAAAATAATGTCATTAGTTGCAGGATAAAATCATTTGAACTTTTCATTTGTTATATTTAACGCATGATATATTAATAGCAAGAATATGAGAGAAGCTCATACCTGACGTAAAAATCACTCTCTTATGTAATATTTACTCATTAACACTCTGTTTACCTAACATGCGCTCCGCACTACACTATGTGGGCAATTTTTTAAGAGGTGGTAATGAACGATTATAAAATGACGCCAGGTGAGCGGCGCGCGACCTGGGGTTTAGGGACCGTATTTTCATTGCGCATGCTGGGCATGTTTATGGTACTGCCGGTTCTGACTACGTACGGTATGGCACTGCAAGGCGCCAGCGAAGCATTAATCGGTATTGCCATTGGTATTTATGGTCTGACCCAGGCCGTTTTTCAGATTCCGTTTGGCCTGCTTTCCGACCGTATTGGTCGCAAACCATTAATTGTCGGCGGACTGGCAGTGTTTGCTGCCGGTAGCGTTATTGCTGCGCTCTCTAACTCCATCTGGGGAATTATTCTGGGCCGGGCGCTACAAGGCTCCGGCGCCATAGCCGCAGCCGTTATGGCGTTGCTTTCCGATCTCACTCGCGAACAAAACCGCACCAAAGCGATGGCGTTTATTGGCGTAAGCTTCGGCATTACCTTCGCCATTGCGATGGTGCTTGGCCCGATCATTACTCACAAACTTGGGCTGCACGCGCTGTTCTGGATGATCGCTATTCTGGCAACGATCGGCATTGCGTTGACCATTTGGGTTGTACCCAACAGCAGCACGCACGTACTTAATCGTGAGTCCGGGATGGTGAAAGGCAGTTTCAGTAAAGTGCTGGCGGAACCACGGCTGCTGAAACTCAACTTCGGCATTATGTGTCTGCACATGCTGCTGATGTCGACGTTTGTTGCCCTGCCAGGGCAACTGGCTGATGCGGGTTTCCCGGCGGCTGAACACTGGAAGGTCTATCTGGCAACGATGTTAATCGCCTTTGGCTCTGTCGTGCCTTTCATTATCTACGCTGAAGTTAAGCGCAAAATGAAACAAGTCTTTGTCTTCTGTGTCGGGCTGATCGTGGTTGCGGAAATCGTGTTGTGGAATGCACAAACGCAGTTCTGGCAACTGGTGGTCGGCGTGCAGCTTTTCTTTGTGGCGTTTAATTTGATGGAAGCCCTTCTGCCTTCGCTTATCAGTAAAGAGTCTCCAGCTGGTTACAAAGGTACGGCGATGGGCGTTTACTCCACCAGCCAGTTTCTTGGCGTGGCGATTGGTGGTTCGCTGGGCGGCTGGATTGACGGCATGTTTGACGGTCAGGGCGTCTTTCTCGCTGGCGTAATGCTGGCAGCATTGTGGCTGGCAGTCGCCAGTACCATGAAAGAACCACCGTATGTCAGCAGCTTGCGCATTGAAATCCCGGCGGACATTGCCGCAAACGAGGCGTTAAAAGTGCGTTTGCTGGAAACTGAAGGCGTCAAAGAAGTGTTAATTGCAGAAGAAGAACATTCAGCTTACGTGAAAATCGATAGCAAAGTGACGAATCGCTTTGAGGTTGAACAGGCAATTCGTCAGGCATAAAAAAGGAGGCGAATTGCCTGCTGCGCTACGCTTACCAGGCCTACAAAGTTCCTGAGTTACAAGCCTTTGTAGGCCGAATTAGGCGTTCATGCCGCATTCGGCATGAACAAAACGCACATTGTCGCGATTAATCGCGGAAGTTTTTGAACTGGAACGGCTGACCGAGATCGCCACCGCGCACCATCGCCATGACAGCCTGCAAATCATCACGAGATTTGCCAGTCACGCGGATCTCATCGCCCTGAATTTGCGCCTGCACTTTCAGTTTGCTGTCTTTGATCATCTTGACGATTTTCTTCTGGGTCGCGCTCTCAATGCCCTGTTTCAGTTTCGCTTCCACAAACCAGGTTTTACCGCTATGAACGATATTTTCCGGTACATCCAGCGAACTGCCTTCAATGCCGCGCTTCAGCAGCTTGGCACGCAGAATATCCAGCAACTGATTGACCTGGAAATCGGACTCGCTCAACACTTTAATGGTTTTGCTGGCGTCGTTCAGCTCAAATGAGGCTTCAACGTTACGGAAGTCAAAACGGGACTCCACTTCGCGGCTCGCGTTATCAACCGCGTTACGTGCTTCCTGAAGATCAACTTCAGAGACAATATCGAAAGATGGCATCTTTTCCTCTCCCTTCATTTTTGATGCGAAGCATAATACCTGCAAAGTTAAATAACCAACAGTCCTGCACCAGGACGTATCCCTTAATTGTGCATAGACGCAACAGCATGCACAATTAAGGGATAGCCTTATTGAACACCCGGAGTGGTTGCGGGTGAGGAGGAACAATGAAAATTACCGTATTGGGATGCGGTGCCTTAGGGCAATTATGGCTTACAGCACTTTGCAAACAGGGTCACGAAGTTCAGGGCTGGCTGCGCGTACCGCAACCTTATTGTAGCGTGAATCTGGTTGAGACTGACGGTTCGATATTTAACGAATCGCTGACCGCTAACGATCCCGATTTTCTGGCCACCAGCGATCTGTTACTGGTGACGCTGAAAGCATGGCAGGTTTCCGATGCCGTCAAAAGCCTCGCGTCCACACTGCCTGTAACCACGCCAATACTGTTAATTCACAACGGCATGGGTACCATCGAAGAGTTGCAAAGCATTCAGCAGCCGTTACTGATGGGCACCACCACCCATGCGGCGCGCCGCGACGGAAATGTCATTATTCATGTGGCAAACGGTATCACGCATATTGGTCCGGCACGGCAACAGGACGGCGATTACAGTTATCTGGCGGATATTTTGCAAACCGTATTACCTGACGTTGCCTGGCATAACAATATTCGCGCCGAACTGTGGCGCAAGCTGGCAGTCAACTGTGTGATTAATCCACTAACCGCCATCTGGAATTGCCCGAACGGTGAATTACGTCATCATCCGCAAGAAATTATGCAGGTATGCGAAGAAGTCGCGGCAGTGATTGAACGCGAAGGGCATCATACTTCAGCAGAAGATTTGCGTGATTACGTGATGCAGGTGATTGATGCCACAGCGGAAAATATCTCGTCGATGTTGCAGGATATCCACGCGCTGCGCCACACTGAAATCGACTATATCAATGGTTTTCTCTTACGTCGCGCCCGCGCGCATGGGATTGCCGTACCGGAAAACACCCGCCTGTTTGAAATGGTAAAAAGAAAGGAGAGTGAATATGAGCGCATCGGCACTGGTTTGCCTCGCCCCTGGTAGTGAAGAGACTGAAGCCGTCACCACTATAGATCTGCTGGTTCGCGGCGGGATCAAAGTCACCACTGCCAGCGTCGCCAGCGATGGCAACCTGGCAATTACCTGCTCGCGCGGCGTGAAGCTGCTGGCGGATGCGCCGCTGGTCGAAGTTGCCGATGGCGAATATGACGTGATCGTGCTGCCTGGTGGCATTAAAGGCGCAGAGTGTTTTCGCGATAGCACCCTGCTGGTTGAAACTGTTAAACAGTTCCACCGTTCCGGGCGTATCGTCGCGGCGATTTGCGCCGCGCCAGCCACCGTGCTGGTACCGCACGATATCTTCCCTATTGGCAATATGACCGGCTTCCCGACGCTGAAAGATAAAATTCCCGCTGAACAATGGCAGGACAAGCGCGTCGTCTGGGATGCACGGGTAAAATTGCTGACCAGCCAGGGGCCGGGTACAGCTATCGACTTTGGTCTGAAAATTATTGACTTGCTGGTTGGGCGTGAAAAAGCCCATGAAGTAGCATCACAACTGGTGATGGCGGCAGGGATTTATAATTATTACGAGTAGTGTCGGATGCGGCAAACGTCGCATCTGACCAGATGCGACGTAAAAACCACAAATTACGGGCGATATACCTTCACATTGTTAAAGCCCTGCTCGCGCAGATAGAGCGCCTGCAGACGGCTCATCACCCCGCGCTCACACCACAATAGCCAGGTTTTGTTCTGGTCGAGATCGCCAAATTTGGTGCTCAGTTTATAGAACGGCAGAGAAACCACATCAATCCCTTCGACTTTCAGTGGCTTATCTTCCTGTTCATCGATAGAACGGATATCGAGGATCACGTCGTTCGGACCGAAGCCATTGACGGTTTCCACTTCCACCACTTCCTGCTCGGTCTGCTGGGCGATTTCGCGGATATCAACGTTATTCGCTTCCTCAACCACTTTATCGAGGATGCTGAAGTCGAACTTCTCTTCTTCCGCTTCAATCTTCGATTTAACCGCTTTCACCGTCGGGCTTTTGGAGATCACGCCACAATATTCCGGCATCGTGCGGGCAAAGTCTTCGGTGCCAATCTGGCGAGCCAGGTTGATGATGTGCTCTTTGTCGTAAGAGATCAGCGGACGCAGGATCAGCGTATCGGAGACGTTATCAATCAGGCGCAGGTTGGTCAGCGTCTGGCTGGACACCTGACCCAGTGCTTCGCCGGTGACCAGCGCCTGTACGCCGTAACGTTCAGCCACTTTAGATGCGGCACGCACCATCATACGTTTGAGGATAACGCCCATCTGACCGTCGTCGATTTTCTCGAGAATTTCCCCGACGACTGGTTCGAAATTAATAGCGACAAATCGCACACGGTGGGAGCTGCCAAAGCGGTTCCACAGATAATGCGCCACCTGGCGAACGCCGATTTCATGCGCCGCGCCGCCGAGGTTAAAGAAGCAGTAATGCACGCGGCAGCCGCGACGCATCAACATATAGCTGGATACACCGGAGTCGAAACCGCCGGAAATGAGCGACAGTACATCTTCCTGGGTGCCGATCGGGAAACCACCAATACCTTCGTAGCGACCTTTGATCAGCAGCAGACGATCGTCTTCCACTTCCAGATGGACAGTCACTTCCGGATTCGTCAGCTTCACGCGCGCGGATTCAATATGCTGATTTAAACCGCCGCCGACGTAACGTTCCACATCAATCGAGCTAAAATCATGCTTACCGCGGCGCTTCACGCGCACGCAGAAGGTTTTGCCTTCCAACTGATCGCGATACTGAACCAACGCTTTCTCAAAAATATCGTGCATGTCAGTAAACGGCACGTCTTCAACTTCGAGAATATGGTGGATACCCGGAATACGGGTCAGGGCGTCGCGAATGGCCAGACGCTGGTTTTCATCTTTCGCGCGAACTTCGATGTTATCCCAGTGGCGGACGACAGCGAGCGTCTCATCATAGTGCTTTAAAACGTTACGAATGTTCCCGGTAAGGATTTTTATAAAGCGCAAGCGCACAGATTGGCTTTTGATGGTGATTTCCGGGAACAATTTAATGATAAACTTCATGGCGGCAATGGTTCGTTGGCAAGTCTTAAGCGACTTGTATAGGGAAAAATACAGCAGCCCACACCTGCGGCTGCATCCAGGCGCGGAAGTATACCACTAACATCGCTTTGCTGCGCACATCACCTTACCATTGCGCGTTATTTGCTATTTGCCCTGAGTCCGTTACCATGACGGGGCGAAAAATATTGAGAGTCAGACATTCATTATGCCGAAGAAAAATGAGGCGCCCGCCAGCTTTGAAAAGGCGCTGAGCGAGCTGGAACAGATTGTAACCCGTCTGGAAAGTGGCGACCTGCCGCTGGAAGAGGCGCTGAACGAGTTCGAACGCGGCGTGCAGCTGGCACGTCAGGGGCAGGCCAAATTACAACAAGCCGAACAGCGCGTACAAATTCTGCTGTCTGACAACGAAGACGCCTCTCTAACCCCTTTTACACCGGACAATGAGTAATGGACTTTCCGCAGCAACTCGAAGCCTACGTTAAGCAGGCCAACCAGGCGCTGAGCCGTTTTATCGCCCCACTGCCCTTTCAGAACACTCCCGTGGTAGAAACCATGCAGTATGGCGCATTATTAGGTGGTAAGCGCCTGCGACCTTTCCTGGTTTATGCCACCGGTCAAATGCTCGGCGTAAGTCTGAATACTCTGGACGCACCCGCCGCCGCCGTAGAGTGTATCCACGCTTACTCATTAATTCATGATGATTTACCGGCAATGGATGATGACGATCTGCGTCGCGGCTTGCCGACCTGTCACGTGAAGTTTGGCGAAGCAAACGCGATTCTCGCTGGCGACGCTTTACAAACGCTGGCGTTCTCGATTTTAAGCGATGCCGATATGCCGGAAGTGTCGGACCGCGACAGAATTTCGATGATTTCAGAACTGGCAAGCGCCAGCGGTATTGCCGGAATGTGCGGTGGTCAGGCATTAGATTTAGATGCGGAAGGCAAACACGTACCTCTGGACGCACTCGAGCGTATTCATCGTCATAAAACCGGCGCATTGATTCGCGCCGCCGTTCGCCTTGGTGCATTAAGCGCCGGAGATAAAGGGCGTCGTGCTCTGCCAGTACTCGACAAGTACGCAGAGAGCATCGGCCTTGCCTTCCAGGTTCAGGATGACATCCTGGATGTGGTGGGAGATACTGCAACGTTGGGAAAACGCCAGGGTGCCGACCAGCAACTTGGTAAAAGTACCTACCCTGCACTTCTGGGTCTTGAGCAAGCCCGGAAGAAAGCCCGGGATCTAATCGACGATGCCCGTCAGTCGCTGAAACAACTGGCTGAACAGTCACTCGATACCTCGGCACTGGAAGCGCTAGCGGACTACATCATCCAGCGTAATAAATAAACAATAAGTATTAATAGGCCCCTGATGAGTTTTGATATTGCCAAATACCCGACCCTGGCACTGGTCGACTCCACCCAGGAGTTACGACTGTTGCCGAAAGAGAGTTTACCGAAACTCTGCGACGAACTGCGCCGCTATTTACTCGACAGCGTGAGCCGTTCCAGCGGGCACTTCGCCTCCGGGCTGGGCACGGTCGAACTGACCGTGGCGCTGCACTACGTCTATAACACTCCGTTTGATCAGTTAATCTGGGATGTGGGGCATCAGGCTTATCCGCATAAAATTTTGACCGGACGCCGCGACAAAATCGGCACCATCCGTCAGAAAGGTGGCCTGCACCCGTTCCCGTGGCGCGGCGAAAGCGAATATGACGTATTAAGCGTCGGGCATTCATCAACCTCCATCAGTGCCGGAATTGGTATTGCGGTTGCTGCCGAGAAAGAAGGCAAAAATCGCCGCACCGTCTGTGTGATTGGCGACGGCGCGATTACCGCTGGCATGGCGTTTGAAGCGATGAATCACGCGGGCGATATTCGTCCTGATATGCTGGTGGTTCTCAACGACAATGAAATGTCGATTTCCGAAAATGTTGGCGCACTCAACAACCATCTGGCGCAGCTGCTTTCCGGAAAGCTTTACTCTTCACTGCGCGAAGGCGGGAAAAAAGTTTTCTCTGGCGTGCCGCCCATTAAAGAGCTGCTCAAACGTACCGAAGAACATATTAAAGGCATGGTAGTGCCTGGCACATTGTTTGAAGAGCTGGGCTTTAACTACATCGGCCCGGTTGACGGTCACGATGTGCTGGGGCTTATCACCACGCTTAAGAACATGCGCGACCTGAAAGGCCCGCAGTTCCTGCATATCATGACTAAAAAAGGTCGTGGTTATGAACCGGCAGAAAAAGATCCAATCACCTTCCACGCCGTGCCTAAATTTGATCCCTCCAGCGGTTGTCTGCCGAAAAGTAGCGGCGGCCTACCGAGCTATTCAAAAATCTTTGGCGACTGGTTGTGCGAAACCGCAGCGAAAGACAACAAGCTGATGGCGATTACTCCGGCGATGCGTGAAGGTTCCGGCATGGTCGAGTTTTCACGTAAATTCCCGGATCGCTACTTCGACGTGGCAATTGCCGAGCAACACGCAGTGACCTTTGCTGCGGGTCTGGCGATTGGAGGCTACAAACCCATTGTCGCGATCTACTCCACCTTCCTGCAACGCGCCTATGATCAGGTGCTGCATGACGTGGCGATTCAAAAGCTTCCGGTCCTGTTCGCCATCGACCGCGCGGGCATTGTTGGTGCTGACGGTCAAACCCACCAGGGCGCTTTTGATCTCTCTTACCTGCGCTGCATACCGGAAATGGTCATTATGACCCCGAGCGATGAAAACGAATGTCGCCAGATGCTCTATACCGGCTATCACTATAACGATGGCCCGTCCGCGGTGCGCTACCCGCGCGGCAACGCGGTTGGCGTGGAACTGACGCCACTGGAAAAACTGCCAATTGGCAAAGGCATTGTGAAGCGTCGTGGTGGGAAACTGGCGATCCTTAACTTTGGTACGCTGATGCCAGAAGCGGCGAAAGTCGCAGAATCGCTGAACGCTACGCTGGTCGATATGCGTTTTGTGAAACCGCTTGATGAAGCGTTAATTCTGGAAATGGCCGCCAGCCATGAAGCGCTGGTCACCGTAGAAGAAAACGCCATTATGGGCGGCGCAGGCAGCGGCGTGAACGAAGTGCTGATGGCCCATCGTAAACCAGTACCCGTGCTGAACATTGGTCTGCCGGACTTCTTTATTCCGCAAGGAACGCAGGAAGAAATGCGCGCCGAACTCGGCCTCGATGCCGCCGGTATGGAAGCCAAAATCAAGGCCTGGCTGGCATAATCCCTACTCCACTCCTGCTATGCTTAAGAAATTATTCATGGCAGGAGTGGCAGCATGCAATACAACCCCTTAGGAAAAACCGACCTTCGCGTTTCCCGACTTTGCCTCGGCTGTATGACCTTTGGCGAGCCTGATCGTGGTAATCACGCATGGACACTACCGGAAGAGAGCAGCCGTCCCATAATTAAACGCGCGCTGGAAGGCGGCATAAATTTCTTTGATACCGCCAATAGCTATTCCGATGGCAGCAGCGAAGAGATCGTCGGTCGCGCACTGCGGGATTTCGCCCGTCGTGAAGACGTTGTCGTTGCGACCAAAGTGTTCCATCGCGTTGGTGATTTACCGGAAGGATTATCCCGTGCACAAATATTGCGCTCTATCGACGACAGCCTGCGCCGTCTCGGCATGGATTATGTCGATATCCTGCAAATTCATCGCTGGGATTACAACACGCCGATCGAAGAGACGCTGGAAGCCCTGAACGACGTGGTAAAAGCCGGGAAAGCACGTTATATCGGCGCATCATCCATGCACGCCTCGCAGTTTGCTCAGGCGCTGGAACTACAAAAACAACACGGCTGGGCGCAGTTTGTCAGTATGCAGGATCACTACAATCTAATTTATCGCGAAGAAGAGCGCGAGATGCTGCCACTGTGTTATCAGGAGGGCGTGGCGGTCATTCCGTGGAGCCCACTGGCGCGGGGCCGTCTGACACGTCCGTGGGGAGAAACCACTGCACGCCTGGTGTCTGATGAAGTGGGGAAAAATCTCTACAAAGAAAGCGATGAAAATGACGCGCAAATTGCAGAACGCTTAACGGGCGTCAGTGAAGAACTGGGCGCGACACGAGCACAAGTCGCGCTGGCCTGGTTGTTGAGCAAACCAGGTATTGCTGCACCCATTATTGGTACATCGCGGGAAGAACAACTTGATGAACTACTGAACGCGGTGGATATCACCTTGAAGCCGGAACTGATTGCCGAGCTGGAAACACCCTATAAACCGCATCCGGTGGTAGGATTTAAATAGGAATCCAGGCCTGATAAGACGCGACGGCGCACAACCGCCGGATGCGGCGTGAACGCCTTATCCGGCCGACTATAGGATACCAATCGGCCAGTGATGACCGATAAAATACAGGATTCCTGCGGAAATCACCCCGGCGACGATATCATCGATCATGATCCCCATGCCGCCATGCACATTGCGATCAAACCAGCGGATCGGCCACGGTTTCCACATATCCAGAATACGGAAAATCACAAACCCGGCGGCGACCCACTGCCAGTCATTGGTCGGCAGCGCCATGAGCGTGATCCACATACCGATAAATTCGTCCCAGACAATGCTGCCATGATCGTGCACGCCCATATCTTTCGCGGTCTGATGACAAAGATAAACGCCAATACAGATCCCCAGCATGACTACCAGCGAATAAAGCTGCCAGGGTAAAAAGGTCATCAGATACCAGAACGGAATCGCCGCCAGCGATCCCATCGTGCCAGGAACAATCGGGCTTAATCCACTTCCGAATCCGACAGCAAGCAGATGCCACGGATTACTCATCTTCAGGCGACTTTTCGCGACATCTTTATGGCGTGGCAAAATGGTCATATCCTTTCCAGTCTAACGTGACAGGTTCGCCGTCACGAACAAAACAGAGTCCTTCTATATCGGCGGTCATTTGCCCGATACAGGTAAATGGTACGCCAAGATGTCCCAAAGCGACATCCAGCGCGCCACGGTTCAGTTCCGGCACAGTGAAACACAACTCGTAATCTTCGCCACCAGAGAGCGCCCAGCGCAGCGCCTGTTCCGGTTCAACGTGGCGAGAAAGTGCGTCAGAAAACGGCAGCAATGCCAGGTCAATGCGTGCGCCGCAGTCGCTGGCTTTCACGATATGCCCGAGATCGGAAATCAAACCGTCAGAGAGATCGATGGCTGAATTTGCCAGATCGCGCAATGCCTGCCCCTGTAAAATACGCGGCGACGGACGGAGGTGACGTTTAATCAAGTAGTCCGCATCTTTAGCATCGGCAACCTGCAAACGGTTTTGCAAAATCGCCAGCCCGGCGGCGCTATCGCCCGGCGTACCGGTCACATAAATCCAGTCACCCGGTTTCGCCCCAGAGCGCGTTAAGGCTCGTCCCATCGGAACAAAGCCGTGGATACCCAACGTCATTGATAATGGCCCACGCGTGGTATCGCCGCCAATGAGTTGCATATCGTAATAATTGAGGAGCTCAAACAAACTGTCGCTGAAGGACTCAAGCCACGATTCGTCTACGTCCGGTAAGGTTAATGCCAGCGTCAGCCAGGCCGGATCGGCGCCCATCGCTGCCAGATCGCTTAGGTTTACCACCAGTGCTTTATATGCCAGATCCGCAGGATCGATATCAGGGAGGAAATGGTTGCCCGCCACCAGCGTATCAGTGCTGATCGCCAGAGTCTGTTTCTCGGGGATATTGAGAAGTGCGCAATCGTCGCCAATGCCAAGTTCGACATCAAGACGAGAGCTTCTTACACGGTCAAAATAACGGGCAATCAGGGAGAACTCGCCACATGCCATACGTTATGCCTCAGCAGGTAAAAAAGAAAAGGCCGGCGAGTGCGGAACTGTTTTTCCGTTACTCTGCCGGCCTGGATATCACTTTTTGTTAGGGCGAATCACAGGTGCTGCTTTATCCAGTACGCCATTGACGAACTTATGGCTGTCTTCTGCGCCGAACGATTTCGCCAGTTCGATCGCTTCGTTAATGGCCACTTTGTACGGCACATCGCTACGTTTAGACAGCTCGTACAGCGCAATGCGCAGTACCGCTTTTTCTACCTGGCCCAGCTCTTCCAGCAGGCGAGACAGATATGGCTTCATCAGTCCGTCGAGGTATGCGGTGTTAGTCGCCACCCCGGCCAGCAGCTCACGGAAGTACAGGACGTCAACGTCTTTTACATCCTGTTCAGCCAGGAACTGGTATTCAACATCAGCGATGTCGTTCTGGGACAACTGCCAGGAGTAGAGCGCCTGGACGGCACACTCACGAGCGCGGCGACGAGCAGCAGGTTTCACGGATTTCCCCTTACTAATTTCAGGCCTTGATGGCTTTCAATACATTAATCATTTCAAGCGCGGTCAGTGCAGCTTCTGCACCTTTGTTACCAGCTTTGGTGCCAGCACGTTCGATCGCTTGTTCAATGCTTTCAGTGGTCAGAACCCCAAAAGCAACCGGAATTTCGCTGTCCTGGGCAACATGCGCCAGGCCGTTGCTTGCACCACCAGCGACATATTCAAAGTGGGCAGTGCCACCACGAATAACCGTACCCAGCGCAATCACCGCGTCGTATTTACCGGTTTTAGCCAGTGCACCCGCCGCCAGCGGCAGCTCATAGGCACCAGGCACCCAAACAACGGTAATGTTTTCATCTTTTACCTGACCGATACGTTTCAGTGCGTCAATTGCACCTTCCAGCAGGCTGTCATTGATAAAGTTGTTGAAACGCGCAATGGTGATGGCGACGCGAGCGTCCGGGGTAGCAACGTTAGCTTCAATAATGTTCATTTTCTTCCTTCGGGTTCGAGTATGGCCCCGCAGGGGGGCGGATTTTAGCATAATATTTCGTGCGCTGCTTCCCTTTCGAGCCGGGAGATCATGCACCCACTAAATGCAGGCAAACATCCGGGCCTACATGACGTATCTCTTTGAATTTAAATTGGGGCGCGTCGGCTAATTTCTCAAGCCCCGGCAGCGTACATAATCCGCGGGCGTCGCTGCCTAATAGTTTAGGTGCGATATAGACAATCAGCTCATCGACTAAACCCGCCTGTAGCAATGCGCCAGCGAGCGTTGGCCCCGCTTCCACCCAGATGCTGTTAATCTGCTGTTTACCCAGTTGCATCATCAGCACAACCAGATCCAGATGACCTTTATGCTCTGGAATCAGCAAAGTACGCACCGTTTCCGGCCATGCACGAGAATCTTCCTGCGTACGCGCGAACCAGGTTTCGCCCGGCTGCTGCACAATGCGGTGTTCCGGCGTCACGCGATTTTGGCTATCAATCACAATACGTACCGGCTGACGGAGATTTTGTTGCGGATAGAGCGCCTGAGTTTGTTCATCCAGTTCAGACCAACGCACCGTTAAGGCTGGATCGTCCGCCAGCACCGTGGCGCTGCTGGTTAAAATAGCATGACTTTGCGCGCGCAGACGCTGAACATCGCGTCGAGCCTGAGGTGAAGTGATCCACTGGCTTTCACCGCTGGCCATCGCAGTGCGACCATCTAGCGACGCGCCGAGTTTCAACTGTATATAAGGAAAGCCGGTGCGCATGCGCTTGAGGAAGCCTTTATTCAATTGCTCGGCTTCGCTCATCATCAGGCCGTGGCTGACGTCAATGCCAGCTTGTTGCAAACGGTAAAGTCCACGCCCAGCGACCTGCGGATTAGGGTCCTGCATCGCAGCCACCACGCGCGCCACGCCAGCAGCAATTAATGCGTCACAACACGGCGGCGTACGACCATGATGACTACAAGGTTCGAGTGTCACATACGCCGTTGCGCCTTTGGCTTTTTCACCTGCCATGCGCAACGCGTGTACCTCGGCATGCGGTTCGCCCGCGCGGTGATGGTAACCTTCACCGACAATTTCGCCATCTTTCACAATGACGCAACCGACATTCGGGTTAGGGTGAGTGGTGAAGCGCCCTCGTTGCGCCAGCTTTAGCGCCCGCGCCATGTATAACTCGTCCTGCACGGTTTAATCCTCCAGGCGCGCGATCTCTTCGCCAAATTCTTTGATATCTTCGAAACTGCGATAGACAGAGGCAAAACGGATATAGGCGACTTTGTCGAGCTTTTTCAATTGCTCCATCACCAGATTGCCAATCATTTTGCTCGGCACTTCGCGCTCACCGGTGGCGCGGAGTTGCGATTTAATATGGTTGATCGCCATTTCGACGTCATCGGAACTCACCGGACGTTTTTCCAGCGCCCGCAGCATTCCGCTACGCAATTTTTCTTCATTAAACGGTTCGCGCACGTCGTTGCTTTTCACGACACGCGGCATAACCAGTTCCGCCACTTCAAAAGTAGTGAAACGTTCATTACACACCAGACACTGCCGACGGCGGCGTACGGAAGAACCCTCGCTCACGAGACGAGAGTCAATTACCTTAGTGTCCACGGCGAAACAGAATGGGCAATGCATACGGCGTCCTGACCAGGTGGTTAATAGAAATCTATTTTACCCTGAACTGGCGATACAACAAAGGCGCAACGCTTTTGAGATAAAGGATCGATGCTTTCACGGCTTTAAGCCTCTACCATTAGGATAATTGTGACGAGAAAGGGACTACCTATGAACATTAAAGTATGTTTTCGACTACTCTTGCTGGGAAGCCTGTTCAGCCTGAGCGCCTGCGTACAGCAAAGCGAAGTACGCCAGATGAAACACAGCGTCAACACGTTGAATAAAGAGATGACTCAGCTCAACAAAGAAACTGTCAAAATCACCCAGCAAAATACGCTGAACGCAAAATCCAGCAGTGGGGTTTACCTGTTACCTGGTGCAAATACACCGGCACGGCTGGAAAGCCAAATTGGCACTTTACGTATGTCGCTGGTGAATATTACGCCAAATGCAGATGGCACTACGCTGACGCTGCGTATTCAGGGCGAGTCCAATGATCCCTTACCCGCTTTCAGCGGAACCGTTGAATATGGGCAAATTCAGGGAACAACTGACAACTTTCAGGAAGTCAATGTGCAGAATCAATTGATTAACGCACCTGCCAGCGTCCTCGCTCCGAGCGGTGTTGATATTCCATTACAGTTAAAGGGTATTTCTGTGGATCAGTTAGGTTTTGTACGTATACACGACATTCAACCTGTTATGCAGTAAACGTATCGCGGGGCGTTTTGTGCGTCCCGCAACATCCTCTCCCGTCATTTTGTTACTCCGCTTACATCACCCAGATTGATAGTAAAAGTTTGCAACAAGGGTGAAAGTCAGTACAATCCCCGCCCGAATATGTGTAAACGTGAACGCAATCGATTACGTAAATGATAGAACTGTGAAACGAAACATATTTTTGTGAGCAATGATTTTTATAATAGGCTCCTCTGTATAGGAAATATTTAGAAACGCAATTTGCGCCTTTTTCACTCCCGTAAGGGATTTTCAAACAGTGGCATACATATGAAAAAAACATTACTGGCAGCCGGTGCGGTACTGGCGCTCTCTTCGTCTTTTACTGTCAACGCAGCTGAAAACGATAAACCGCAGTACCTTTCCGACTGGTGGCACCAGAGCGTTAACGTAGTTGGTAGCTATCACACTCGTTTCGGACCGCAGATCCGTAACGATACTTACCTGGAGTATGAAGCATTCGCTAAAAAAGACTGGTTCGACTTCTATGGTTACGCGGATGCGCCGGTATTCTTCGGCGGTAACTCCGATGCAAAAGGTATCTGGAACCACGGTTCTCCGCTGTTTATGGAAATCGAACCGCGTTTCTCCATCGATAAGCTGACCAATACTGACCTTAGCTTCGGTCCGTTCAAAGAGTGGTACTTCGCGAACAACTACATTTACGACATGGGCCGTAACAAAGATGGTCGCCAGAGCACCTGGTATATGGGTCTGGGTACCGATATCGACACTGGCCTGCCGATGAGCCTGTCCATGAACGTGTATGCGAAATACCAGTGGCAGAACTACGGCGCAGCGAACGAAAACGAGTGGGACGGTTACCGTTTCAAAATTAAATACTTTGTGCCGATTACCGATCTGTGGGGCGGTCAGCTGAGCTACATCGGTTTCACCAACTTCGACTGGGGTTCCGATTTGGGTGATGACAGCGGTAACGCAATCAACGGTATTAAGACGCGCAGCAATAACTCCATCGCTTCCAGCCATATTCTGGCGCTGAACTACGATCACTGGCACTACTCTGTCGTAGCTCGTTACTGGCACGACGGTGGTCAGTGGAACGATGATGCAGAGCTGAACTTCGGTAACGGCAACTTCAACGTTCGCTCTACCGGCTGGGGTGGTTACCTGGTGGTAGGTTACAACTTCTGATTATGAAAATGCCGGGATTTATTCCCGGGATTTATTCCCGGCATTTCAGATTGTCGACAACGTGCGCTTTGTTCATGCCGGATGCGGAGTAAACGCCTTATCCGGTCTACAAAAGCACGCAAATTCAATATATTGCTGATATTACGTAGGCCTGATAAGCGTAGCGCATCAGGCAATTTTGCGTTTGTCATAAAGCTCAAATAACAAATTTTGTATCCGGCATTTTTTATTACTTCTTCTTATTCATCATCGCTTTTAAATCAGCAAACGGGTTGTACTTCGCTTCACCGACATCTTTCTGCGCATCTTCCCCTGCGATAACCGTCGTACCATACTGATCCGCTTCGGTATATTTCGAATGCTCATGATCATGGCAATAGAGACAAAGCAATTCCCAGTTACTACCATCTTCCGGGTTATTGGTATGGTCGTGATCGATATGGTGAACGGTAAGCTCACGCAGGTTGGAATAAACAAACTCGCGGGAACAGCGACCGCAGACCCACGGATAGAGTTTTAATGCTTTTTCGCGATAGCCGCTTTCTAACCGCGCATAGTTTTTTGGGATGATAGCCATGAAAAGTTACCTGGATGAAATGTAGGGTTACGCGCAGTTTCCCAAGATGCGGGGATTTTCGCAATCTCCATACATCAAAAAAAATCCCGATCTTCTGACCGGGATTTTCAACATCAACGGGAACTTGATTAAGGCAGAATTGACGGCTGGTCCGCCCCTTCTTTTTCCACTTTCTGCTGCAGCATGTGTTCGCGCTTCATGCCCAGTTTCAGGGCCAGCGCCGATGCTACGTAGATAGAAGATGCAGTACCGATAGTCACACCAATCAGCATGGTCAGCGAGAAGCCTTCCAGCACCGGGCCACCGAAGAGATACAGCATCAGGATAACCATCAAGGTGGTACCGGATGTGATCAAGGTACGGTGCAGCGTCTGAGTCAAGGACACGTTAAAGATTTCGTAAGGCGTACCGCGACGGATCTTGCGGAAGTTTTCACGAATACGGTCCGATACCACGATACTGTCGTTAAGCGAGTAACCGATAACCGACATCAACGATGCCACAATGGTCAGGTCAATCTCGATATGGAATAACGACAAAATACCCAGCGTAATGATAACGTCGTGCGCCAGCGCGATTACTACCCCTGCAGCCAGTCGCCACTCAAAGCGGAAACCAACGTATACAAGGATAGACAGCAGCGCCGCCATCAGCGCCATCGCGCCGGTTTGCGCAAGGTCTGCCCCTACGCTCGGACCGACGAACTCAATACGCTTCACCGCCGCGTTCTGATTGGTAGCTTCGTTAATCACCTTCAGAACTTTGCTGCCCAGCACCTGACCACCGGTTTCGCCTTCAGCTGGCGGCATGCGGACCATGATGTCGTGGCTGCTACCGAAGTTTTGCAGCATCGGCTCTTCAAAGCCCGCTTTCTGCAATGCATCACGCATTACATCAATTTCAGCCGGTTTTTCGAGCGTAATTTCAATAACCGTACCACCGGTGAAATCCAGCCCCCAGTTAAAGCCGCGCACGCCCATAATGACGATCGCGGCGATTAACAGTAGACCAGAGATGCCGAAAGCCCAGTAGTCCCAGCGCATAAAGTCGTAGACTTTACGGCCGTGGTTTAGTTGTTCAACAGTATATTCCTGTGCCACATCGCACTCCTCAGATTGACAGCTTCTTGACGCGCTTGCCGCCATATAGCAGGTTTACGATGGCACGCGTACCGACAATCGCGGTAAACATCGACGTCGCCACACCGATACCGGTAGTAATCGCGAACCCTTTAATTGCCCCGGTACCCACCGCGTACAGGATGATGACTTTAATCAGCGTGGTGATGTTCGCATCGAAGATGGAACTGAACGCGCCACGATAACCTTCATCAATTGCCTGCTGAACAGTACGCCCGTTGCTTAACTCTTCTTTAATACGTTCGTTGATCAGTACGTTAGCATCGACCGCTACCGCAAGGGTTAAGACGATACCCGCAATACCCGGCATACTCAGCGTTGCGCCTGGCAACAGCGACATAATGCCGACAATCAAGATCAAGTTCGCAATCAGAGCGCTGGTCGCAATCAGACCAAACTTCTTATAGAAGAGGATCATGAACAGAATAGAAACCAGCAGGCCAGCCAGACACGCTTCCAGCCCCTGTTCAATGTTCTGCATACCCAGAGTCGGGCCAATGGTACGTTCTTCAACAATCTGAATCGGCGCGATCAACGCACCGGCACGCAGCAGCAGCGACAGCTGACGCGCTTCGTTCGGGTTGTTGATACCAGTGATACGGAAGCTGTTACCCAGACGAGACTGGATATTCGCGATGTTAATCACCTCTTCCTGTTTCACCAGAACCGCACGACCGTTAGCATCTTTCTTACCGCTGTCTTTGTACTCCACAAACAGGGTCGCCATCGGTTTGCCGATGTTGTCCTTAGTGAAGTTAGACATGATGTTGCCACCAGCGCTATCGAGCGAGATGTTAACCTGCGGCTGGTTGTATTCGTCCTGGCTGGAAGTGGAATCGGTGATATGGTCACCGGTCAGAATTACGCGTTTGTACAGCACAACCGGCTGACCTTCGCGGGTCTGTTTCACTTCAGAGTCACCCGGTACGCGGCCAGATGCAGCAGCGGCCTGGTCAACGTTGGTGTTTACCAGACGGAACTCCAGCGTCGCGGTCGCGCCAAGAATCTCTTTCGCGCGAGCGGTATCCTGAATACCTGGCAGCTCAACGACAATGCGGTCTGCGCCCTGACGTTGTACTACAGGCTCCGCCACACCAAGCTGGTTTACACGGTTACGCAGGATGTTAATGTTCTGCTGCACCGCATATTCACGCGCTTCACTGAGACGCGCATCGCTCATGACCGCACGCAGCTGGTTGCTACCCTGGCTGCTAATGACCAGATCGGGATGACGCTTGCTCAGATATGCAATGGCTTCATCACGGGCGTTGCCATCGCGGAAAGTGATGCTCAGACCGTAATTATTTTCTTTACGAACAGTGGTATACGGGATGCCCTTTTCACGCAGATCGCTGCGCAGGCTATCGATATTTTGTTCCTGAAGTTTGCCAAGCGCAGTGTCCATATCCACTTCCATCAGGAAGTGAACGCCGCCACGCAAGTCAAGGCCGAGCTTCATCGGCTCAGCGTGAATAGCTGCCAGCCAGCGCGGCGTAGCCGGGGCAAGGTTAAGCGCCACGACATATTTGTCACCCAGAATGCCCATTAATGCTTCACGAGCGCGTAGCTGGGTGTCAGTGGAGTCGAAGCGCGCAAGAATAGCGCCCTCTTCCAGTGCCACAGACTTAGCAGTTATTTTTTCTTCTTGTAACGTTTTCTGGACCTGGATCAGCGTTTGCTCACTGGCGGCGACTCCGCGCGCGCCAGTGATCTGAACAGCCGGATCCTCACCAAACAGGTTGGGAAGCGCATACAGCAGACCGATGACAATCACCACGATCAGCATGACGTACTTCCACAAAGGATAACGGTTTAACACGGCAATTCCCTTAGGGAAAAATTTTAATTACAGCGCCTTCATGGTGCCTTTCGGCAGAACGGCGGCTACGAAGTCACGTTTAATAACTACTTCAGTGGTGTCATTCAGCGCGATAGCAATGTAGCCGTTTTCTGCTACTTTGGTTACGCGACCGACCAGGCCACCGTTCGTCAGCACTTCATCACCTTTCGCGATGGAGTCCATCAGCTTTTTGTGTTCTTTGGTGCGCTTCTGCTGTGGGCGCAGGATCATGAAATAGAAAATCAGACCGAATACCACCAGCATCAAAATCAAAGACATCGGGCTACCTTGTGCCGGAGCACCCGTTGCCGCTACCGCATCAGAAATAAAAAAGCTCATTAAATTTCCCTCATTATTAATATTAATCAACGTTCAAAGGTGGTACTTCTCGCCCCTGACGCTGGTAAAAATCAGCTACGAAGCTCTCTAATTTACCCTCTTCAATAGCCTTGCGTAAACCCGCCATCAAACGCTGGTAGTAACGAAGGTTATGAATGGTGTTGAGTCGCGCGCCTAATATTTCGTTGCAACGGTCGAGATGATGCAAGTAGGCACGTGAATAATTGCGACAGGTGTAGCAATCACACTCAGGATCGAGCGGGCCAGTGTCGCTCTTATACTTCGCATTGCGGATTTTCACCACGCCATCGGTCACGAACAGATGACCGTTACGCGCATTACGTGTTGGCATTACGCAGTCAAACATATCGATACCGCGGCGCACGCCTTCAACCAGGTCTTCCGGTTTACCAACGCCCATCAGGTAACGTGGTTTGTCTGCCGGAATTTGCGGGCACACATGCTCCAGGATACGGTGCATATCTGCTTTAGGCTCACCCACTGCCAGACCGCCGACAGCGTAGCCATCAAAACCGATATCTACCAGACCTTTAACAGAGATATCACGTAAATCTTCGTAAACGCTGCCCTGAATGATACCAAAGAGCGCATTTTTGTTGCCGAGGCTGTCAAAACGCTCGCGGCTACGCTTCGCCCAACGCAGCGACATCTCCATAGAGCGCTTCGCGTAATCCCAGTCAGCAGGATAAGGCGTACACTCGTCAAAAATCATGACGATGTCTGAGCCAAGATCGTATTGAATCTCCATCGATTTTTCGGGATCGAGGAAAATCGGGTCGCCGTTAATGGGGTTACGGAAGTGCACGCCCTGTTCGGTGATTTTACGGATATCGCCGAGACTGAAGACCTGGAAGCCGCCGGAGTCGGTAAGGATCGGGCCTTTCCACTGCATAAAATCGTGCAGATCGCCATGCAGTTTCATGATTTCCTGACCCGGGCGTAGCCACAGGTGGAAAGTGTTACCCAGAATAATTTGCGCGCCAGTGGCTTCAACTTCTTCCGGCGTCATCCCTTTTACGGTGCCGTAGGTGCCAACAGGCATAAAACAAGGCGTTTCCACTACGCCACGATCGAAGACCAGGCGGCCACGGCGTGCGCGACCGTCGGTGGTGTCCAGTTCAAATTTCATTTTTTCTCCACTACGTCAGAAAAACAGTCCAACGTTTAAACCAGCGCCGCGGAATTACTCCCCGACGCGCTCATTAATTGCCTGCGGATTGTACGTGATAAACATCGCATCACCGTAACTAAAAAAGCGATATTTCTCTTCTACTGCCGCTTTATAGGCGTTCATGGTGTGTTGATAACCGGCAAATGCGGAAACCAGCATAATCAGCGTTGACTCCGGCAGGTGGAAGTTAGTCACCAGCGCATCGACCACTTTGTACTGGAAGCCGGGATAGATAAAGATTTGTGTATCATCGAAAAACGGTTCAATCAGATCGTTTTTCGCCGCCTGGGCCGCGCTCTCAAGCGAGCGAACAGAGGTGGTGCCAACCGCAATCACCCGGTTACCACGCGCTTTCGCAGCCAGCACTGCGTCAACCACATCCTGCGGCACTTCTGCATATTCCGAGTGCATGATGTGGTCTTCAATGGTGTCGACGCGTACCGGCTGGAAGGTACCCGCCCCCACATGCAGGGTCACGAATGCCATCTCCACGCCTTTGGCGCGTAATTTTTCCAGCAGCGGTTCGTCAAAGTGCAGTCCGGCGGTCGGTGCTGCTACCGCGCCTGGTTTTTCGCTATAAACCGTTTGATAAAGTTCGCGGTCTGCATCTTCGTCCGGACGGTCGATGTACGGCGGCAGTGGCATATGGCCGATGCTGTTGAGAATATCCAGCACCGAGCGCTCATCGTTAAATTCGACTTCAAACAGCGCGCCGTGACGAGCGGTCATTGTTGCTTTGATGCTTTCGTCATCGCCCAGCAGTAGCTCCGCGCCCGGTTTTGGCGCTTTCGAGGCGCGAATATGCGCAAGAATGCGTTTGTCGTCGAGCATCCGCTCAACCAGCACTTCAATTTTACCGCCGCTAGCTTTTCGCCCAAACAGACGCGCCGGGATCACGCGGGTATTGTTAAAAACCAGAAGATCGCCGGGGTTGAGCTTGTCGAGTAAATCGGTGAAAGTACCGTGCGTCAGCGCGCCCGTCGGCCCGTCCAGCGACAGTAAACGACAGCTACTGCGTTCAGGCATTGGATAGTGGGCAATCAGGGATTCGGGCAATTCAAAGGAGAAATCGGTAACGCGCATGACACTGACTCAGACTAAAATAAGAGGCGGGTAGTCTAGTGCCGGGGCGCTCTCCCTGCAACCTTTACCCCCCTTTGGATAGAATATAATCGATGAATTTTTTAGCTCACCTGCATTTAGCCCATCTCGCTGAAAGTTCGCTTTCCGGCAATTTACTGGCTGATTTTGTTCGCGGAAATCCTGACGAAAGTTTTCCGCCCGACGTGGTTGCAGGTATTCATATGCATCGGCGTATCGATGTGTTAACCGACAATCTGCCGGAAGTCCGCGAAGCACGGGAATGGTTTCGTAGTGAAACCCGCCGCGTTGCGCCTATTACGCTGGATGTGATGTGGGATCACTTTCTGTCCCGCCACTGGTCGCAGTTGTCGCCCGACTTTCCGCTACAGGAATTTGTCTGTTATGCCCGCGAGCAAGTGATCACTATTCTGCCGGACTCACCGCCGCGCTTTATCAATCTGAATAACTACTTGTGGTCAGAGCAATGGCTGGTGCGCTATCGCGATATGGATTTCATCCAGAGCGTGTTAAACGGCATGGCAAACCGTCGCCCACGTCTGGATGCTCTGCGTGACTCCTGGTACGATTTAGACACCCATTACGACGCCCTTGAAACCCGCTTCTGGCAATTTTATCCGCGGATGATGGAGCAGGCGTCACGCAAAGCGTTGTAAGGTATTAATTCATCCACACCGTGGCTGATATCGCGGGCAACGCCAGGATCCCATCTACCCGTTGTCCATTCCCTTCTTTGCATTGCCATTGCGCGACATTAAGCAACGGCGATGCGGGTAGCACCACTTCACACGCTTCGCCACGGTTGATTGCCACTAGCACACGCTGCTGATTGAGCACACGCACAAACACCACCACGTTATCTTCCGCATACAACACCTGACAGCCGCCACGACGCAATGCCAGGCTCTTCTTACGCAGCGCAATCATTCGCTGGTATAGCGCGAATAGCTCCGTATCTTGTTTTTCCGGGTCCCAGGGAAACGGTTTACGACAAAATGGATCGTTATTGCCGTCCAGCCCCACTTCATCGCCGTAATAAATACACGGCACACCAGGCCAGGTGAACAGCCAGACGACCGCCAGTGGCAGACGCGCAACATCCCGTCCGAGTAACGTTTTAAATCGCGCGGTATCGTGACTATCGAGCTGGTTAAACATACGCAGTTGCTGTTGATGAGAAAGCCCGGCACGGTAATTGTCCATCCAGGTCATACAGATTTGAGCGTTAATCTGCTGCGGATCGTAAGAGACATCGGTATTAGCGAGAAAGCCCCACAGCGGAAAAGTAAAGCCGCGATAGTTCATCGATGCATCTTCCACATCGGCCTGTAACCATTGCCGCGCATCGCCAAAATATTCACCGACAATGTACGCTTCTGGCTGGGTTTCTTTCGCCGCCTCAGTGATGCCGGCGACATGCTGCAAATTATTGCGCGCCCCGCCCGCTTCCCCCAGCATATGCACCACATCCAGCCGCCAGCCGTCCATATTCCACGGCGCTTTCAGCCAGTGACGGACAATGCTGTCTTCACCGCGATAAATTTCATTCACCAGACTTTCCGACTGATAATCCAGTTTTGGCAGGCTGGCATAGCCCAGCCAATCGAGCGCCGTGCCGTCATCGCGAAACGAGTACCAGTCGCGCCAGGGCGATTCGGGGTTATGGCAAGCGCCGCCCGTCCCGCGATTGTGCCTGTCAAACCAGGCATGAGAATCACCACTGTGGTTAAACACGCCGTCCAGCATCAGGCGCATTCCTTGCTGCTGCGTGTTGTGTCTCAAACGTAGCAACGCCCCGTCGCCGCCAAACTGCGGATCGACGTGGCGATAATCTTCGGTATCGTATTTATGCACGCTGGGTGCTTTAAACACCGGATTAAGATACAGCGCCGTCACGCCGAGTTTTTTCAGGTACGGCAGTTTTTCGCTTATCCCGTCCAGATCGCCGCCATAGAACGTTGATCCGCCCGCCTGTGCCGTGACCGGTTCATCCCAGTCACGCAATATGATTTCCCGCCCGGCGGCGTGATGATAATAGACATGATCCTGATCGGCATTACGAGGAAGACTCCGGGCAAAACGATCCGGAAAGATCTGATAAAAAATCTGATCCGCCGCCCATTGTGGTCCGATATCCGGCACATCGACGGCAAACTGTTCCAGCCGTGCTGGTGGTATTGGGCTGAAACCTTGCGGCGTAAACCAACGCTGGCGATCGTGCCACAGCAATTTGAAACTGTAGCGCCGCCGTGGTTGCCCGGTGGCGAGAGAGAGCGCTCCCCGCCACGCCGTCACACCAGGCTGCGGCTGGCTGCGCTGTTTATGCATCGGTATTGATGTTTCTTCGTTATCGTTTTCCATGCGCAACATAATGCGCTGTGGCGGCTCTTCGCCCGTCAGCCACAGTGTAATGAGCAGTTGATCTTTGCTTTGCTTAACAAACGGGGGCACCGGCAGGTGCCATGCATTTAACATCATAATTCCCCTGTGATGAAAATGTGTTCACCTTGCCATAGCCTAATGCAGGATCACTCATCATCTGAAGGATATTTGGGGGATGAGGATGGGGGTGGATAACTTTCGGAATAGCCGGATCAGGTTTTGCTCCTGATCCGGCGACAAAAGGCGGGAATTAGTGGTTTTCTGCAAACTGCCGATCGTGGCGGCGTTTAAACATCCAGCCAATCAACAGCACCACAATCCACGCAAAACCAACGTACAGAGAGATACGCGTTTCAGGGTGATAACCAATCAGTCCGATGATAAAGAGCAGGAAAACCAGCCCCGTGATGGTCGTTGCCACCCCGCCAGGAACTTTAAATTTCAGCGCTTTAACTTCTTCTGGCGGCAGGCGGCGACGGAAGGCAATCTGAGACAGCAGGATCATAATCCACACCCACACGGTAGCGAAGGTCGCCAGCGAGGCAATCACCAGGAAGACGTTTTCCGGCATGATGTAGTTCAGATACACAGCAAACAGCAGCGCGGTAGTCATGACCAGCACCGTGACCCACGGAATACCGCGACGCGACGTTTTGCTGAAAATTTTCGGCGCACTGCCCTGCTCTGCCATGCCGTGCAACATACGGCCTACACCAAACACGTCGCTGTTAATTGCCGAAAGCGAAGCGGTCAGCACAACGAAGTTAAGAATGCTGGCGGCAAAGGTAATCCCCAAATGCTGGAACGTCAGCACGAACGGGCTACCAGCAGTACCTACCTGATTCCACGGATAGATAGACATAATGACGAACAGCGTACCAACATAGAACACCAGAATACGCATCGGCACTGAATTAATCGCGCGCGGAATAGACTTCTCCGGCTCTTTCGCTTCACCGGCGGTAATACCAATAATTTCAATACCACCGTAGGCAAACATCACCATTTGCAACGACATCACCATGCCAAGCCAGCCGTTACTGAAGAAGCCGCCGTTGCTCCACAGGTTATGGATACCGGTCGGTTGCCCGCCGTTGCCAATCCCCCAAATGATGATACCGAAACCAGCAACGATCATGATGATAATGGTGGCGACTTTAAAGAACGAGAACCAGAATTCCAGCTCACCAAAGACTTTCACGCTCATCAGGTTAATGGCGCAGATAATCAGCACCACGCTCAACACCCATATCCAGTGCGGCACCGTCGGGAACCAGACGCCCATATAGATACCGAAAGCGGTGACATCGGCGATGGCGACAATAAGGATTTCAAAGCAGTAGGTCCAGCCGGTGATATAACCTGCCAGCGGGCCAAGGTTTTCCTGCGCATAACGCGAGAAAGAGCTGGCGGCCGGGTTATGTACCGACATTTCTCCCAGCGCACGCATAATGATATATGCCGCGACACCACCGATAATATAGGCCAACAACACGCTCGGTCCGGCCATTTTGATGGCGTCCGCCGAACCGTAAAACAACCCGGTGCCAATTGCTGAACCCAGTGCCATAAAGCGTATGTGTCGGGTACTTAGCCCACGCTTTAGCTTGTTCTTACTTTCCATCAATTCCTAACCCATCAACACAATAAAAAACCACGGGGCATCGCAGCCCCGTGGTTAAAACAAATTTACAGTGATTTAGTGGGCGCTGGAGGTCACCTGACGACCTGCTGCGCGATCCCAGATAATGGCCAGAACCACCATCACCACCGTTGGCATTAACCACGCCAGACCTTGTTCGGCCAGCGGTAAACGCTGCGCCCAGGACGGTAAAATATCGCTGAATGCAGATGCTTTGATCCCGTCGAGAATACCAAAAAGCAGGCTGATAAACATCGGCGGAGCAATCACGCGGGACGAATTATGCCACCATGAGCGTGTAAAACTTAATACAACCAGTGCGATACACGGCGGATAAATGGCAGTCAGCACCGGTACAGAGATCTGAATCAGCTGGCTCAAGCCCAGATTAGACACCACCATCGAGAAGCCGCCGAGGATAAACACCAGCGTACGGTATGAGAGCGGGATGTATTGGGCGAAGAATTCCGCACAAGCGCAGGTCAGACCAACCGCCGTGACCAGACAAGCGATGAAGATTAACGCCGCCAGCAGGAAGCTACCGCCGCCGCCAAAGGTGTGCTGAACGTAAGCATGCAGAATAGCGGCACCATTTGCGGATTGATCAACCAACGACGCGCTGTCTGAACCCAGACGGAACAGCGCCAGGTACAGCAGAGTCAAACCAACGCCTGCCATCAGGCCAGCCCAGACGGTATAACGGGTCAGCAGACGCGCTTCGGTAACGCCGCGAGAACGCGCCGCGTTAACAATAACGATACCAAACACCATCGCGCCCAGCGTATCCATAGTCAGATAGCCATTGACGAAGCCGTTAGAAAACGCAGCGTTTTGATAAGCCTCAGTTGCCGTGCTGATAGAACCCGCAGGCCAGACAATCGCCGCAACAGACAGGATGACCAGCGCGATAATTTTCAGCGGTGCAAGGAAGTTGCCCACGGTATCCAGCAGCTTGCCCGGATAGAGCGAAACCAGAATAACGATAGCGAAATAGACCAGGCTGTAGATAAACAGCGGCAGTGCGGAGTCACCCGTCAGCGGCGCAATGCCCACTTCAAAGGAGACAGTTGCCGTACGCGGTGTTGCAAACAACGGCCCTACCGCCAGGTAGCAGACCGTTGCCAGCAGCACCCCTGCGACTTTACCGATTGGTGTGCTCAGACTGTCAACGCCGCCGCCAACTTTCGCCAGCGCCACTACCGTTAATACCGGCAGACCAACGGCAGTAATGAGGAAGCCGAATGCCGCAGTCCAGACGTGTTCGCCTGCCTGCAAGCCGACCATAGGAGGGAAAATAATGTTACCTGCGCCAACGAACAACGCAAATGTCATAAAGCCCAGAGCGATGATATCGCGCGATCTTAACTGATGGGTCATAAATCATACTGCCTGTGGATGTGGTGTTGTAACGTTAAATTTTGTGCCAATCCCTGGGGATGATACAGCGGTATATTTAAACAATTTTAGCGGGAAATACTCCCAACCAGGCGCGGCGAAGAATAGTTTTTCGATTTACCGCGTGAATGCAGTCAGTATGACAGCACCTGAAGCGCAATTTAAACGCTTATAACGTTTTAAAGCAAGGAGGGATCTAAAAACCAGAGGTATATAGCGATAAGAAATCACCAACCAGTATAAAACACTATTTCCGTGAAAAAGATATGGCTTATCATGCGAACAAAAAATCACCAGACATTGTAAAATTCAGCGCCCGTTTTTTGACTGCAAAGAAAAAAAGCCAGCATCGGCTGGCTTATGGCAACAAAAAATGACAAAGGTGGATTAATCGCTATTTTTGGCAATTAAACGTTCCGGCAGAACAAAACTGAAACGCGTACCTTTGCCCACCGTACTTTCAATATTGAGCCGGCTTTCATGATGATTTACCGCATGCTTCACGATCGCTAACCCCAACCCGCTACCGCCTGTTTGTCGGGAACGCGCTTTATCAACGCGATAAAAACGCTCGGTCAGGCGCGGAATATGCTCCGGTGCGATGCCCGGTCCATTATCTTCAACACTAAATTCGGCACCGTGCGGTACTCGCTGCCAGCGTACGGTGATATGGGTACCTTCCGGCGTATGATTCACGGCGTTATAGACCAGATTCGAAATCGCACTGCGTAACTGGTCTTCGCTGCCAGACACTTTGAGGCCGTTATCAATCTCAAAGGTAAATGTCTGTTTTTGCTGGCTCAGCGTCTGAGCTTCACGCTCAACGACGCGCAGCATCATCGGCACATCAACCTTCTCATTCAGCAACTGCGTCGGCGCGGCTTCAATTTTCGACAAGGTCAGTAACTGCTTCACCAGCCCTTCCATCCGCTGAGTCTGCTCGCGCATGGTGTGCAACGCTTTTTCACGTACAGCCCCCTCCAGTGGTTGCTCATCCATCATCTCCAGGTAGCCTTGTAACACGGTCAATGGCGTACGTAACTCATGGCTTACGTTGGCGAAAAAGTTGCGCCGCGCCCCTTCCAGTTGATGCATTTGCGTGACATCTCGCGCCACCATCAGCAGCTGTTTATGGGTATAAGGCATGACGCGAATTTCCAGATGCCGCCCGGTGTTGAGCACCAGATTGAGCGGGCGAGAAAAATCACGCGTTTTCAGATATTGCGTAAACTCCGGATAACGCAGCAGGTTAAGGATGTTCTGCCCGTTATCTTCTGGCCAGCGCAGACCTAGAATTTGTTGCGCCAGACCATTACACCAGAAAATACCGCCCTCTTCCGTGGTCAGCACCACCGCATCGGGTAGCGACTCCGCACCGCTACGAAAGCGTTTGATAAGATTACCCAGCTCGCGGCGGCGTTTTTTATTACGCAGTTGCATCTGGTGTAAACCGTACAGCAGCGGTTCCCAGCTACCACGCCCCGGTGGCGGGGTCATACTGCGATCCACCCACAGCCACCATGAAAGGCGCAATAAATTCCAGAAATGCCAGATAAGCAGTCCTGTTACCGATGCCAGCAAAAACCAGGGCAGGTAACCAAAAAATGCACCCAGGATGAAAGCCGGGAGGCAGCAAAGTAGCAGCTCCAGCACCAGCCTTTTCCACGACAGCCGTTCCAGCACGTAAGATACTCCAGTTAAGAAATCATAAGCCCTGCTCTGCGTCCGATGAGCAAGGCGTTAAAAGCGGGTTGAAAAACGATATCCTGTACCGCGCACGGTCTGCACCATGCGGTCATGCCCGCCGGGCTCCAGTGCTTTACGCAGGCGGCGAATGTGGACATCGACCGTGCGGTCTTCCACATATACGTTGGTTCCCCAGACGTGATTTAACAGTTGCTCGCGACTGTACACGCGCTCGGGATGCGTCATAAAAAAGTGCAGCAGTTTAAATTCAGTTGGCCCCATCTCCAGCGGTTCTTCGCCCGCCATCACCCGGTGAGATGTCGGGTCGAGACTTAGCCCCTGCATCTCAATCACCTCTTCCACCGCCATCGGCGATATACGGCGCATTACCGCTTTGATTCGCGCCACCAGCTCCTTCGGCGAAAACGGCTTGGTGATATAGTCATCCGCACCGGTTTCAAGGCCGCGCACGCGATCTTCTTCTTCCCCTCTGGCGGTCAACATCACAACCGGAATATCACGGGTCATCGACTCACGCTTGAGGTGTTTGATGAACTGGATACCGGAGCCGCCGGGTAACATCCAGTCGAGGAGAATTAAATCCGGCCAGGGTTCATTCAGTTGGTTCACAGCACTGTCATAATCTTCCGCTTCGACCGGCTGGAAGCCATTTTGCTCGAGCACGAAGCAGACCATTTCGCGAATTGGAGCTTCATCTTCTACGACCAGAATACGTCTCGCCATGATTTGCCCTGTTGTAATAAATAGATTGCGATCATTAATGCGACGTCATTATGCGTCAGATTTATGACAGATTTATGAAAAGCTCGTCGCACATATCTTCAGGTTATTGATTTCTGTGGTGCAGAAAAAAGCAAATAGCGCACCTGTTTGGGTATAATCGCGCCCATGCTTTTTCGCCAGAGAATCGTTATGCGCATCCTTCACACTTCAGACTGGCATCTCGGCCAGAACTTCTACAGTAAAAGCCGCGAAGCTGAGCATCAGGCTTTTCTTGACTGGCTGCTGGAGACAGCACAAACCCATCAGGTGGATGCGATTATTGTTGCCGGTGATGTTTTCGATACCGGTTCGCCGCCCAGTTACGCCCGTACTTTATACAACCGTTTTGTTGTCAATTTACAACAAACGGGCTGTCATCTGGTGGTACTGGCAGGAAACCATGATTCGGTCGCCACGCTGAATGAATCGCGCGATATCATGGCGTTCCTCAATACTACCGTGGTCGCCAGCGCCGGACATGCGCCGCAAATCTTGCCTCATCGCGACGGGACGCCAGGCGCAGTGCTGTGCCCCATTCCTTTTTTACGCCCGCGTGACATTATTACCAGCCAGGCGGGGCTAAACGGTATTGAAAAACAGCAGCATTTGCTGGCGGCTATTACTGATTATTATCAACAACACTATGCCGATGCCTGCAAACTGCGCGGCGATCAGCCTCTGCCCATCATCGCCACGGGACATTTAACGACCGTGGGTGCCAGTAAAAGTGACGCCGTGCGTGACATTTATATTGGCACGCTGGACGCGTTTCCGGCACAAAACTTTCCGCCAGCCGACTACATCGCGCTCGGGCATATTCACCGCGCGCAGCTCATTGGCGGCATGGAACATGTTCGCTATTGCGGTTCCCCCATTCCACTGAGTTTTGATGAATGCGGTAAGAGTAAATATGTCCATCTGGTGACATTTTCAAACGGCAAATTAGAGAGCGTGGAAAACCTGAACGTGCCGATAACGCAACCGATGGCGGTACTGAAAGGCGATCTGGCGTCGATTACCGAACAGCTTGAACAATGGCGCGATGTATCACAGGAGCCACCTGTCTGGCTGGATATCGAAATCACTACCGATGAGTATCTGCATGATATTCAGCGCAAAATCCAGGCATTAACCGAATCATTGCCAGTTGAAGTATTGCTGGTGCGCCGGAGTCGTGAACAGCGCGAGCGTGTGTTAGCCAGCCAACAGCGTGAAACCCTCAGCGAACTCAGCGTCGAAGAGGTGTTCAATCGCCGTCTGGCACTGGAAGAACTGGATGAATCGCAGCAGCAACGTCTACAGAATCTTTTCGCCACGACGTTGCAGACCCTCGCCGGAGAACACGAAGCATGAAAATTCTCAGCCTGCGCCTGAAAAACCTGAACTCATTAAAAGGCGAATGGAAGATTGATTTCACCCGCGAGCCGTTCGCCAGCAACGGGCTGTTTGCCATTACCGGCCCAACCGGTGCGGGGAAAACCACCCTGCTGGACGCCATTTGTCTGGCGCTGTATCACGAAACCCCGCGCCTCTCTAACGTTTCGCAATCACAAAATGATCTCATGACCCGCGATACCGCCGAATGTCTGGCGGAAGTGGAATTTGAAGTGAAAGGTGAAGCGTATCGCGCGTTCTGGAGCCAGAATCGGGCGCGTAACCAGCCGGACGGTAATTTGCAGGTGCCACGCGTAGAGCTGGCGCGCTGCGCAGACGGCAAAATTCTCGCCGACAAAGTGAAAGATAAGCTGGAACTGACGGCGACGTTAACCGGACTGGATTACGGGCGCTTCACCCGTTCGATGCTGCTTTCACAAGGGCAATTTGCTGCCTTCCTCAATGCGAAACCGAAAGAACGCGCGGAATTGCTCGAGGAGTTAACCGGCACCGAAATCTACGGGCAAATCTCTGCGATGGTTTTTGAACAGCATAAATCGGCCCGTACTGAGCTGGAGAAACTGCAAGCGCAGGCCAGCGGCGTTGCGTTATTAGCGCCAGAACAGCTGCAATCGCTGACAGAAAGTTTGCAGGTACTCACTGACGAAGAGAAACGGTTACTCACTGCGCAGCAGCAAGAACAACAATCGCTAAACTGGTTAACGCGTCTGGACGAATTGCAGCAAGAAGCCAGCCGCCGTCAGCAGGCCTTGCAACAGGCGTTAGCCGAAGAAGAAAAAGCGCAACCGCAACTGGCGGCGCTCAGCCTGGCACAACCGGCACGAAATCTTCGTCCGCACTGGGAACGCATCGCAGAACACAGCGCAGCGCTAACGCATACTCGCCAGCAGATTGAAGAAGTAAATACTCGCTTACAGAGCACAATGGCGCTTCGCGCGAGCATTCGCTACCACGCGGCGAAGCAGTCAGCAGAATTACAGCAGCAGCAACAAAGCCTGAATGCCTGGTTACAGGAACACGACCGCTTCCGTCAGTGGAACAACGAACTGGCAGGTTGGCGTGCGCAGTTCTCCCAACAAACCAGCGATCGCGAGCATCTGCGGCAATGGCAGCAACAGTTAACCCATTCTGAGCAAAAACTTAATGCGCTTGCGGCAATCACGTTGACGTTAACTGCCGATGAAGTTGCTAGCGCCCAGGCGCAATATGCTGAGCAACGCCCACTGCGTCAACGCCTGGTTGCGCTGCATGGGCAGATTGTTCCCCAACAAAAACGTCTGGCGCAGTTACAGGTCGCTATCCAGAATGTCACTCTGGAACAGACGCAACGTAATGCCGCACTTAACGAAATGCGCCAGCGTTATAAAGAAAAGACGCAGCAACTTGCCGATGTCAAAACCATTTGCGAGCAGGAAGCTCGCATTAAAACGCTGGAAGCCCAACGTGCACAGTTACAGGCGGGTCAGCCCTGCCCACTTTGTGGTTCCACCAGCCACCCGGCGGTCGAGGCGTATCAGGCGCTGGAGCCTGGCGTTAATCAGTCTCGATTACTGGCGCTGGAAAACGAAGTTAAAAAGCTCGGCGAAGAAGGCGCGGCGCTGCGTGGGCAACTGGACGCCTTAACGAAGCAGCTTCAGCGCGATGAAAACGAAGCACAAAGCCTCCGACAAGATGAGCAAGCACTTACTCAACAATGGCAAGCCGTCACGGCCAGCCTCAATATCACCTTGCAGCCGCAGGACGATATTCAACCGTGGCTAGATGCACAAGATGAACACGAATGCCAGCTGCGGTTACTCAGCCAACGGCATGAATTACAAGGTCAGATTGCCGCGCATAATCAGCAAATTATCCAGTATCAACAGCAAATTGAACAACGCCAGCAGCAACTCTTAACGGCATTGGCGGGTTACGCACTGACATTGCCACAGGAAGAGGAAGAAGAGAGCTGGTTGGCGACACGTCAGCAAGAAGCGCAGAGCTGGCAGCAACGCCAGAACGAATTAACTGCGCTGCAAAACCGTATTCAGCAGCTGACGCCGATTCTGGAAACGTTGCCGCAAAGTGATGAACTCCCGCACAGCGAAGAAACTGTGGCGTTGGAAAACTGGCGGCAAGTTCACGAACAATGCCTCGCGTTGAAAAGCCAGCAGCAAACGTTGCAGCAACAGGAGGTTCTGGCAGCGCAAAGTCTGCAAAAAGCCCAGGCGCAGTTTGACACCGCGCTACAGGACAGCATTTTTGACGATCAGCAGGCATTTCTTGCGGCGTTAATGGATGAGCAGACGCTAACTCAGCTGGAACAGCTGAAACAGAATCTGGAAAACCAGCGTCGTCAGGCGCAAGCGCTGGCCACTCAGACAGCTGAAACGCTGGCACAGCATCAGCAACACCGACCTGGCGGGCTGGATCTCACGGTGACGGTGGAACAGATTCAGCAAGCGTTAGCGCAAACTCACCAAAAGTTGCGTGAAAACACCACTCGCCAGGGGGAAATTCGCCAGCAGCTGAAGCAGGATGCAGACAACCGTCAGCAACAACAAACCTTAATGCAGCAAATTGCACAGACGACGCAGCAGGTTGAGGACTGGGGATATCTTAATTCGCTGATTGGCTCCAAAGAGGGCGATAAATTCCGTAAATTCGCTCAGGGGCTGACGCTGGACAATCTGGTCCATCTGGCTAACCAGCAACTTACCCGGCTGCACGGTCGCTACCTGTTACAGCGTAAAGCCAGCGAGGCGCTGGAGGTCGAGGTTGTTGATACCTGGCAGGCAGATGCGGTGCGCGATACCCGTACGCTTTCCGGCGGTGAAAGTTTCCTCGTGAGCCTGGCACTGGCGCTGGCGCTTTCGGATCTGGTCAGCCATAAAACGCGTATTGACTCGCTGTTCCTCGATGAGGGTTTCGGCACGCTGGATAGCGAAACGCTGGATACCGCCCTTGACGCACTGGATGCCCTGAATGCCAGTGGTAAAACCATCGGGGTGATTAGCCACGTTGAAGCGATGAAAGAGCGTATTCCGGTGCAGATTAAAGTGAAGAAGATCAACGGACTGGGCTACAGTAAACTGGAAAGCGCGTTTGCGGTGAAATAACTATTCAGCAGGATAATGAATACAGAGGGGCGAATTATCTCTTGGCCCGACTGGTCGTTATCCTGCAAGCTATCACTTTATTGGCTACGGTGATTCGTAGCTGCTCTGTTGGTTGTGATGGTGGTATGAAAAAAGTTATTTTATCTTTGGCACTCGGCACATTTGGCCTGGGGATGGCTGAATTTGGCATTATGGGGGTGCTCACGGAGCTGGCGTATAATGTGGGGATTTCGATTCCTGCCGCCGGGCATATGATTTCGTATTATGCGCTGGGGGTGGTAGTCGGTGCGCCGATAATCGCGCTTTTTTCCAGTCGCTACTCACTCAAACATATCTTGTTGTTTCTGGTGACGTTGTGCGTCATTGGCAACGCCATGTTCACGCTCTCTTCGTCTTACCTGATGCTCGCCATTGGTCGCCTGGTATCCGGCTTTCCGCATGGCGCATTTTTTGGCGTCGGAGCGATCGTGTTATCGAAAATTATCCAACCCGGCAAAGTCACCGCCGCCGTGGCGGGGATGGTTTCCGGGATGACGGTCGCCAATCTGCTGGGCATTCCGCTGGGGACGTATTTAAGTCAGGAATTTAGCTGGCGCTACACCTTTTTATTGATCGCTGTTTTTAATATTGCGGTGATGGCATCGGTCTATTTTTGGGTACCGGATATTCGCGACGAGGCGAAAGGAAAGCTGCGCGAACAATTTCACTTTTTGCGCAGCCCGGCCCCGTGGTTAATTTTCGCCGCCACCATGTTTGGCAACGCAGGCGTGTTTGCCTGGTTTAGTTACGTTAAACCTTACATGATGTTTATTTCCGGTTTTTCGGAAACGGCGATGACCTTCATTATGATGCTGGTCGGACTGGGGATGGTGCTGGGGAATATGCTAAGTGGCCGGATTTCCGGACGTTACTCGCCGCTACGCATTGCGGCAGTGACTGACTTTATTATTGTGCTGGCACTGTTGATGCTCTTTTTCTTCGGCGGTATGAAAACAACGTCGCTTATTTTTGCTTTTATTTGTTGCGCGGGATTATTTGCCCTTTCAGCACCGCTGCAAATATTGTTACTGCAAAATGCCAAAGGTGGGGAGTTATTAGGTGCCGCGGGAGGGCAAATAGCGTTTAACCTCGGTAGCGCCGTGGGTGCTTATTGCGGCGGGATGATGCTGACGCTGGGGCTGGCGTATAATTACGTGGCGTTGCCTGCTGCCCTGCTCTCGTTTGCTGCGATGTCCTCATTGCTGCTGTATGGTCGCTATAAGCGCCAGCAAGTAGCGGAGAGTCCGGTGCTGGCGAAACCACTGGGATAGGTTGCAGTCACGGTGCACGTTACTTGTTGCCGGATGCGGCGTGAACGCCTTATCCGGCATACGGGCTGCTTATTTTGTAGGCCTGATAAGACGCGGCAAGCGTCGCATCAGGCATGATGCACCAGTTGCCTGGGTTTTTTACTCTTGTGGCCATAACCATGCGGCGCCGCGTACGCCGCTGGAATCACCATGCTTCGCCTTACGCACGGGCGTTTCACATTCGCCACCGAAGACAAATTGTTTAATCAGCGGTGGAACTGTTTGATATAAACGGTCAACATTGCTCATCCCTCCGCCCAGGACAATCACATCCGGGTCGAGAATATTCACCACATGCGCCAGCGACTTCGCCAGTCGTAGCTCATAACGACGTAATGCCAACTCAGCAACCGGATCGTTTTCTTCAACCAGGCGGATAATTTCACTGCCTTTCAGCGCATGTCCGCTCAAACGACGATAATCCGTCGCGAATCCGGTGCCCGAAATAAAGGTTTCAATACAACCTTGTTTACCGCAATAACAAGGGACTTCCTCGCGATAACGCAGTTCGTCTTCGTCCATCCACGGTAGCGGATTGTGTCCCCACTCGCCTGCCGTGCCATTGCCGCCGATATGCGCCCGACCATTGAACGCCACGCCCGCGCCGCATCCCGTGCCGATAATCACAGCAAATACCGTCTGCGCTCCCGCTGCTGCGCCATCTACCGCTTCCGAAACCGCCAGACAGTTGGCGTCATTTACCAGCCGCACTTCCCGCTGCAACCGCGCGCTTAAGTCTTTATCGAAGGGCTGACCGTTAAGCCAGGTTGAATTGGCATTTTTCACCACTCCGGTATAGGGTGAAATCGAGCCTGGGATCCCCATCCCCACTGTTCCACGCTGCCCTGTCGCCTGCTCCGCCATCTCTACCAACGTGGCGATCGTTTCTATGGTCTGCCGGTAATCATCACGCGGCGTGGGCAGACGATGACGGTACAACTGCTCCCCTGCATCGCCCAGTGCAATCACTTCTGTTTTGGTGCCGCCTAAATCGATACCTATACGCACGGTACTCTCCTTATTTTTTTCAATATCAATAGCGTAGAGACGGACAACCGGATTGGCAATGCAAGGCCGCCGACAATTCGTTATCATGCCCGCTAAATTTAACGACAAGGCCGTGGAAATTATCATGCTGTGGTTCAAAAATTTAATGGTTTACCGTCTTAGCCGCGAGATTTCGCTGCGTGCAGAAGAGATGGAAAAACAGCTAGCCTCGATGGCATTTACCCCATGCGGCAGCCAGGATATGGCGAAGATGGGCTGGGTTCCTCCGATGGGATCGCACAGCGATGCATTAACGCACGTTGCCAATGGTCAAATTGTTATCTGCGCGCGCAAAGAAGAAAAAATCCTCCCGTCTCCGGTCATTAAACAGGCGCTGGAAGCGAAAATCGCCAAACTGGAAGCTGAGCAAGCACGTAAGCTGAAGAAAACCGAAAAAGATTCGCTGAAAGATGAAGTGTTGCACTCTCTGCTGCCTCGCGCCTTCAGCCGTTTCAGCCAAACCATGATGTGGATCGACACGGTGAACGGTTTGATCATGGTGGACTGCGCCAGCGCCAAAAAAGCGGAAGATACGCTGGCACTGCTGCGTAAAAGCCTGGGGTCGTTACCGGTTGTGCCATTGAGCATGGAAAACCCGATTGAACTGACGCTGACCGAATGGGTTCGCTCCGGTAGTGCGGCACAGGGCTTCCAGCTGCTTGATGAAGCCGAGCTGAAATCGCTGCTGGAAGATGGCGGCGTGATCCGCGCGAAGAAACAAGATCTGACCAGCGAAGAGATCACTAATCACATTGAAGCCGGAAAAGTGGTGACTAAACTGGCGCTCGACTGGCAGCAGCGCGTTCAGTTTGTGATGTGCGACGATGGTTCGCTCAAGCGCCTGAAGTTCTGCGACGAACTGCGCGATCAAAACGAAGACATCGACCGCGAAGATTTTGCCCAGCGCTTTGACGCCGATTTCATCCTGATGACCGGCGAACTGGCAGCGTTAATTCAAAACCTGATCGAAGGATTGGGTGGCGAAGCGCAACGTTAATAGCTGGTTTGCCTTCAATGCCGGATGCGACGCCTCAGTGCGTCTTATCCGGCGTACGAAGCCATGCCAGGCATTAATCTAATCATTCGCTACGTCGGGTAATGATTTTTAACGCTGCAATATTGTGTGTTTTACGCCGTGACCTCATTTTAATTCCTCAAGCTTATTGCGCGCTTCACTGCGAATTTGCCGTGTCGATCCGGTTTTAACTAATACACGTAATTGTTGTGGATCCGGATGATCGGCAAATAACAGTAATGACGGATCCTCTTTTAACCACGCCGTTTTCACCTCAGCAGGCAGTTGCGGATTGGCAATCGCTCCCTGACGATCCTGCGGTGTAACCAATGCTGTGAATGCGGAAGTCGGCGTATGCGCATTAATCAACGCCGTTTTACGTAATTGTTCATGCCGACTTTGCAGTAATGCCAGCCAAAACTCGTCATCAGGCTTATCTGTCAGCTTATCCAGCTCGATTAAAATAACGCTATCATCATCATTCCAGCGACGTAATCCTCTATCACACTGCCTACGATTACTATTTGTCATGTCTGTAACAGACAGCGCCCAGTCAGAATTAAAGCGATATTGCTTATCAAGACGGGTAATAATCTCTGAGGGTAAATCATTTTTATCAAATAACTGATTGCGCATCCGGTAACGATATTCAGCCGGTAAATCAGGCAGCAAATCGATGGCGTCATTGAGCATTGCTTCATCTACCATGCCATTATCAATCAGTTCCAGTTGTATATCATACGCCTGCTCCTGATCTTCTTGCCGTTTGCTCATCATTAATTGCAATGTGCGCTGCCACAATTTTTTCTTATATTCCAACGGCAGCAGTTTATCGTGTGCTAATTCATTCCAGACAGCGGGGTTATCATGATGTGTCAGAAGATAGTTAATCACTTCAGTTGACGTCAGATAACGCGCACCTTCACGTAAATGTTGTATATCTTCTTTTGCCAGCGACAGTTGGCGCGCTTCAGGTAAAGCAATAAATAATGCCATCACGATATTTTTATGGTCTTTATTATCGAGATACATTTGATCTGCAATACGTTCAATATCGGGAATACTCATGTTTGCAGAAAGCCGCGTAACTTTGAGTTCCGCAAGGGCATGAGCTACGGCTTCACGGACCTTAAGTGATTGATCGTTACTCAGCGCCACGGCTTGTCGTGTAGTCAAATCGGCACCAGCAATTCGTTCGCGTAGTTCATCATCATCGCTATTTATCAGTTCATCCACCACGGATGCTGGCGCCAGCCACGCGTAATCGTACTGGCTGACTAACGTCTTACGCACAATCGGAAACGGACTCTGACTTAATAGGGCAATGATTTCCGGAGAAAGATTATCCTGTCTGGCCTGCTCAAGTTGGACGCTCTCGACAGGAGTCGACATTAATTTTTCATTCACTTCTGGTGAAATATCGCTGTTTTTAATCAGTCCTTTCGCCACTGCCTGGTCTTTAATAAAAGGTGCGGTGAGTAAATGCATTTGCCTGGCGGGCCAACTCTGCGCCATATATTCTCGTGTCTGGTCATCAGGATGCTGTAGCAATTGCAGCATAACATCGGTTGGTAGACTCTCCATGCGAGTCAGAAAACGCGCCACCAGCGGATCTTCATGCTTAACGTTGCCAGCCGCAAATTTTTCGACCTTGCCCTGTTCAATCCACTGCAATTTTTCACTTAACCCCGATACAGGTTTATCGCGAAACAACGGCAATCCCTGGACAATACTGGCCGCTACGCTGTCATAATCAGGATAGGCATTTAAAACATTGTCGGTTTCAATTTCAGTAATCCCATAGAGATCGGGCTCAAACAGCGAATACGCTTTTCGAATATTCGCATCCCAGTCATAATTTTCATTGCTGGTATCTTCGTTGATATAAAACTCAGCGTTATTAACCTCAAATTGCGTCGCCTTGTCTGAAACAATAATTCCGCGAGCCGTAATACCTTTCATTACTTCAAAGTTATGATCATTATAATCAGCATAGACTAAACCTTTCGCTTGCATCTCACCTTTGACGTATGCGAAATCATGATTAATAAAGTTATCGACAATCACATTGCCCAACACAATGAGTTGACCATCACCTGCCGAATAATCATCATAATCACCATTAATGGTTAAATTCCCCTTGATTACCAGGGTATGCTTATTACTAAAATTGCTGGGTATTGATAAATCTCCATTATGATAATACCAACGAATGTTATTTTTAAGCATATAAGAGGCTTCCATACTATCACCGGTTTCCTCTTTCACTCCATTACGTTCTTCTGCAGTCATGATATGGAAATCTGACTTAATAAGATCATCGCTAGTGATCCACTCAGCAGCGTAAACATTTTCGGTGGCAATAAATACAACCATACAGATGATCAATATTTTTATTTTATTCATAATCTTCACTGATATTAATATCAACCTTGATAGATTATGAATATATCGAAAATAGAAAAATTAGCAGCAACGGAGATTTTATTATTCGTGAAATAAGGAATATTTCAGAAAAATGCCCTCCCATTCAGACGGGAAGGCGCGATATTACAGATAGCGGCACAAATAGGAGGTCGGTTCGGCAACTTGCAGATGGAACTCGCTGTGGCCGGGAACATTAAATACTTCACCAGCTTCATACACGCGCCAGTCGGTAGCGCCAGGCAGCAAAACATTCAGCGCCCCGCTGACCACCGTCATCTCTTCGGGTTCCGCAGTACTGAACGTGTATTCACCTTCAACCATCACACCGACGCTGGCGCGGCCAGTATCGCTGCTGGTAAAGCCGATCGATTTCACTTTTCCGGAAAAGTATTCGTTACTTTGAAGCATAAACTGGCCCTGTCAGGTGGTTTAACATCTTCTTCACTATAGGGGCCAAAGGTGCTAACTGTCACGTAAAATTACACCAGCAATTCCGCCGCCAGCCTTGCAATCAATACGTTAGAGAGCAAAACAGGTACATCGAGCTTTTTTTGCAGTAAATCGCGATGACGCTGATTAAATCCTAAACAATCCAGCATGATGACATCCGCCCCATTCGCCAGCAATTCTTTCCCGGCATCAACGATTTTCTGCTCAGAATCGTGAATGGGATTTCCCAGCGAAAATAGTGGTGTTCTCTGCAAAATTTGCCATTTTTGCGCCTGAACGGCCAAAAGCTCTTCTACTGGAACAATAACACCGACCTGGTGACCTTCAACAATGGAGGAAACCAGCGGTGGGAGAATGCGCAAAGGCTCGAGGAAGATCGTATTTCGCGCTGTCATATTGCTAATGTTGGCCGTACTCATTAGCAAAATAACGTCATAATCCTGATTATCGAGTACCTCAATCACGCTTTGTAGATCACGCTCCACTTTACGGCGTGAAACGTGGGCCAGCTGGTTGTCATTTAATAATGTAAGAATAGTTTCTTCGCCTGCTTCTGGCGCATACTCCGCCATCACCTCTTCGCGGCTTAATTTCCCCAGCAGGCTATGATGGGAAATATTGTTTTCGTCAATGTACTCCGTCAGAAGCGGCAAAACTTCATGCATTGGTACAATGCCGATGGTCAGAATCGCCAACGACGCGCTCATTGTCTTCCACCTTTCTTTTTCGTCGTTAATTACCGGGCAAATACTCAGCACCACTGCGGGCGCTTGCCGATGCTACAAATGCAAAAAAGCGTAGCAGCAGACGCGCACGGCATAATGTAAAGATTCCCAATAGTTCCAGTAATGGATTGTTATTGTTTAATATTCTAATTATTTGAAAAACATGAATTGTGAAAAGTGTGATGCAGGTCCGTTGCAATAGCACTCAGAGTCCCTTCCGAGCAGTCTGATGCGGTCACTCTTTATCAGGATCCTCATAGCGTTTTTTAGCATCCATCGCCTCCTGGGCCGTAGGATGTTCGCTGATCAAAGAGTCTGGTTTGGGATGATCGGCTCGCAGCTGATACCAGGTCACAGTCTGTCCTTGCTGGCCTTTTTCTACCGTAACAATTCTGGCTTCTCGGGGATAAGGCGGTTTCGTTGGCATTGTTCTTCCTTATTTCACGGGATGAACATTAAGTATAGGTGCCAGGATAATGACAGTTTGCCGTTTGTGCCAAAGCGGTTCGAATTTCAGAGATCACCTGACTGGGTTCGTTGTTAGCATCGACGATAATATGCGCAACTTCACGATATAATGCATCGCGTTCTTCCAGCACTTCCTGAACTTCTTCACTTAACGGTTTTCCTGTGAGTGTTGGCCGTAAATCCTCTTCTGGCGCTGCTTGCAGACGATTTACCAGCACTGACACCGGCGCGCACAAGTAAACCACAATCCCGTTATTACGCATGTAGTGGCGATTAAATTCCGTCAGAATAATACCGCCGCCCGTCGCGATAACGGTGGATGGTGCAGTTACTGCTTCCAGAGCGGCGCTCTCCCTGGCGCGAAATCCTGCCCACTCTTCCCTTTCGACGATCTCTGCTACCGTCATATTGAGTTGTGATTGCAACCATTGGTCGGTATCAACAAACCGACAGTTGAGCGAATCGGCAAGGGCCATTCCGACCGTTGTTTTACCACAGCCCCGAGGCCCGATCAGAAAAAGAGGTTGTGTCATCGTGGGTTTTCCCCAAAAGGTCGCAATGCGGCGAAAGCCGGTTTCGTAAGAATAACGATCATACCATCAAACTAGTACAATTTCGATTGTAAAGAAATAATTCCACTTAAGGAGCGAACTTCAATACATTCCTTACTATATCAAGAAATGAGCGAGAAAGAAGTGTAAATAATATATTACATTTACGAACAGTTACGTTGAACTTCCAGCCACCATTTTTCAAGTTCAGCCGCAAATGCCTGGCGGTCACGTTGCGAAAGACTATCTGGCCCTCCGGTCTGGATCCCGCTGGCTCTAAGGGTATCCATAAAATCGCGCATCGTCAGACGTTCACGAATAGTCGCAGGTGTGTACCGTTCGCCACGCGGATTAAGCGCTGCCGCACCTTTCTCGATGGCTTCAGCTGCCAAAGGGATATCTGCGGTTATCACCAAATCGCCCGCCTCACACTGACGTACAATTTCATTATCGGCCACGTCAAAACCTGCCGCGACGCGCAGCGTGCGAATAAACCGCGATGGCGGCACGCGTAAACTCTGGTTTGCCACCAACACCAGCGGCATCTGCATACGTTCTGCCGCGCGATACAGAATCTCTTTAATTACATTGGGACACGCATCGGCGTCCACCCATATTGTCATAAGGCTATCCTCTGTTGGGTAATCTTCTATTGTGTCGCGCTTTTGCCTTCCGGCATAGTTCTGTTTATGCTTCTGACCAGGCGCTTTTCAAAATAATGAATTCACGGCAGGAGTGTGCAATGGAAAAGAAAATCGGTTTTATTGGCTGCGGCAATATGGGAAAAGCCATTCTCGGCGGTCTGATTGCCAGCGGTCAGGTCCTTCCAGGGCAAATCTGGGTGTATACCCCCTCCCCGGATAAAGTTGCCGCCTTACATGAACAGTTTGGTATCAACGCCGCAGAATCGGCACAGGAAGTGGCGCAAATCACCGATATCGTCTTTGCTGCCGTCAAACCGGGCATCATGATTAAAGTCCTTAGCGAAATCACTTCCAGCCTGAATAAAGACTCTCTGGTGGTTTCTATCGCCGCGGGCGTTACGCTCGACCAACTTGCCCGGGCGCTGGGTCACGACCGGAAAATTATCCGCGCCATGCCGAATACCCCCGCGTTGGTCAACGCCGGGATGACATCCGTAACGCCAAACGCGTTGGTCACTCCTGAAGATACTGCCGATGTGCTGAATATTTTCCGCTGCTTTGGCGAGGCGGAAGTCATTGCTGAGCCGATGATCCACCCAGTGGTTGGCGTGAGTGGTTCTTCACCAGCCTATGTCTTTATGTTTATCGAAGCGATGGCCGACGCCGCCGTGCTGGGCGGGATGCCACGCGCGCAAGCTTATAAGTTTGCCGCCCAGGCGGTAATGGGCTCCGCGAAAATGGTGCTGGAAACCGGCGAACATCCGGGCGCCTTGAAAGATATGGTCTGCTCACCAGGAGGCACAACCATTGAAGCGGTACGCGTTCTGGAAGAGAAAGGATTCCGTGCCGCGGTGATCGAAGCGATGACGAAGTGTATGGAAAAATCAGAAAAACTCAGCAAGTCCTGATGACTCTCGCCGGACGTCAGGCCGCCACTTCGGTGCGGTTACGTCCGGCTTTCTTTGCTTTATAGAGCGCCATATCGGCCGATTTCAGCCACTCACGGTAGTGACTCATTTGCGGATTCAGCGGCGCGATACCGACACTTATCCGTAATATCACCTGCGGCGTATTTGGCAGGCGTAATGCATTTAATCCTTCATGCACACGTAACATGGCGGTAATGGCGTTTTCGGCTGGCGTACCTGACATAATTACCGCAAATTCATCACCACCAAAACGACCAATCACATCGCTGCCACGCAGGGTAATTTGTAACTGTCGGGTAAGGGCAACGATGGCTTCATCACCCACATCGTGACCCCATGTATCGTTGATACTCTTAAAATGGTCGATATCAATAATCAATAGCGTCGCATCGCGATTGTGTCGGCGACAGTTATCAAACTCATTACGTAGCATGATTTCCCAGTGACGCCGGTTGTAAACGCCCGTCATGCCGTCGCGGGTACTCATGACCTGCAATCTTCGTTTATGTTCAGCCAGTTTGGTCGCTGTCTGGTAGCTAACCCAGCCAAACAGCAGAGGATAAATGACGATAATGGGAAGGGAGAGCCACCATTCCAGCGGCGCACTCTTGAGCGACACAGTGATCCCCGTGAGTTCGAGTGTGACAAGGCAGGAAACGACCATCAACACCAAACCGGCGACAAACAGACGGGGGCCGCCTGCCCCCATCAAATTCAGGCACATAATCATCAGCATTGCGATCGAAGGCAGCACGTTTACGCCCATCACGCCTACCCACATACCGGCTAACACTGCATCAGTTTTTAAGTTGTATATTTCCCGGCCAAGCGGATCAACGGCCCTGCTCGCCAACTGCCAGGCTAAATGTGGCCAGACAAATGCCCAGCCAACCAACACCAGCCACCACCAGCCTGACAGCGGGTGCGAAACCAACGTCGAGGCGATTGGTAAGAACATCCCAGCCAGTCCTACCGCCCGCGGTAGTCTGACGCGACGGGCGAAGCGCAGCCCGGATCGCTGATGTTCGTTTTGAGGAGTTATTGGTGGTATCTCCCCGTGTGCCGCCGCTTTTTTGTAAAAATTTTCATCATTCATTATTTTTGGGAACATTCAGAAACAATTTTCCCAAATTATAGAGATGGGGCGAAAGGCGGGAGTATGATATTTCGGGTGAGCCATTTTCTTAACTCACCCGTTAGCACTATAGGTATTACGCGGCTTTCTTGAGGCAGGTACTCATAAACTTATTACGATCATCACCTTTCAGAGATTGCTGCGTCGCCTGACTATTACATTCGCGCATCTTCTGCTGCTGCGGTGTCAAACTCTTTTCACCGGGCGCAGATTTGCTGTTCTTCAGGCAATCACTCATGTATGTCTTACGGGCATCCCCTTTCAACGCCTGCGCTGTCGCCTGTTGATTACAGGAGGTCATACGCTGTTGTTGTGGGGTTAACGTTCTCTCGGCAGCGCCGACAGTGGTTAAAAAAACCAGGCCGAATAGCAGGGTAACCAGTAATGTTATTTTCATAGCACCATCCCTCTTCACATTTTAACCAGGAGCGTTTGCGCCCTTGATCTGCTTTTAAGTCTGGTTGCTAACAGCAAAAAAACCACCCGACAGCCAAAATTAGCCGCCGGGTTCGGTGTTATTTCAGCCCCAGTGCAGCTTTCATGGTGTAGAAGAGATCGGTCTGATCGGTCAAACCAACCACATTCGCAGCCTGCGGACCATATGCAGCAATACGCAACTGGCTACCGGTATGCTCTTGTGAATCCTCTTCGGAATTCCCGTAACTCATCACCATCACTGCGCCATCTTTGGTGTTTAACGCCTGAGTCAGACCCGGCGCTTTGGTATCTGGCGCGACAATCTGGCTGGCGTGGGCGTGGTCAGCGGTGACCACCACCAGTGTGTTGCCATCCTTTTTGGCAAATTCCAGCGCCCGCTGTACGGCTTCATCGAGATCGACCGTCTCGCCAATTTGGCCACAAGGATTCGCGGCGTGATCCTGTTTATCGATCGACGCACCTTCAACTTGCAGGAAGAATCCTTTCTCATTTTTGCTCAGTAGTTCAATGGCTTTATCGGTCATCTGCGCCAGCGTAGGCACACTGTCATTGCGTTGCGGATTCGGGGTACAGGTGACTGCGGGCTTATCGATATTACCGTGGTACGTTGCTTTCGGTCCTTGCCAGCGCACTGGCATATTGCCGTCAGCAAACAGTCCAAGCAGGGGTTTTTGCTGGTTCGCTTCCGTCACCGCATTCAGCGATGCGGTATCGCTGACTAACTGATAACCACGCGCCTGCGCCTGTTCACGCAGCGTTTTTCCCTGCCATTCACCGGCGGTAGCCGTTTCAGCAAAGGTTTTTGCGCCGCCGCCAAGCGTAACATCTGCACGGGCGTTAAGCAGTTGTTCAGTAATCGATCCTTTTCCACCTTTTTCCAGCGCGTTGCTCGGGCATTTTTCGCTGGTAACGCTCGGACCATAGCATTTGCGCGAGGTCACATGCGCCACAAGCGCAGCGGGAGTGGCATCCTGTATTTCAGCCGTTGAAACGTTGCCGGTCGCCAGCCCTGCGGCTTTTGCCAATTCCAGAATCGTTGGATGATCTTTTTCATGAATATCGACACCCAGCGCGCCGTTATACGTTTTGACGCCAGTTGACCAGGCCGTTGCTGACGCTGCGGAGTCGGTCACGTAGTCTGGTTTTCCGGTTTTTTTATCCAGCGCATAATGGGTGTATTGTCCGGTAAGCGGCAAGGCATCGATCCCTTTAAAAAAACCGCCCGCGCCTTCAGCATAATTGCGTGCGGCAGTGATTTCCGAATCCCCCATCCCATCACCAATCAATAAAATAATATTTTTCGCGGGTTTATCGCTAAGAGAATCGCGTAAGGCAGCGGTCTGATCGCTCGTTAATCGGCGAGCGCCGCCAGGCGCGGTAATATCCCCCTGTGCCGCCCGGTTTTCCAGAATTGGCATCTCTGGGGTCCGGGCTTTAGTAACAGGGGTAAACAGTAACGGCAAGAGAGCCAGCGCAATAGTGCTTTGTTTCACTTTATTTTCTCCATGTACAAATACATTAAAAAATAAAAACAAAGCGACTATAAGTCTCTGGCATGACAGCATTATGACAACTGTTGGAGGGCTTAACTTTTTACTGACGAGGATGCCTCAATAACTTCTTTACGTAATCGCGCAGCAGCTCCGTATCGTCATCAGGAATGCTGGCATCGGGCTTTACCGAGTATAGCGCCCCTTCAACCTGATCAATCAACCGCTGTTGGTCATTTTTCGCCATATTGCGAAGCATCGCAGTAACGATAATCTCTAGTGCTTCGACCTGCGCGCACAATTCTTTCGACTCCTCTTCCTTTTGGGCAAGCTTAAATAACAACTCAGCAATGAGATTTTTCATATCTGTATTTCCTTATCCAAAGTATGGAGAAGTTAACATTATGTTTCACAACTGCATAGAGTCTTGATGTAGTATTTTTATGACAGAGGAAATAGTTTTAGCAAATATTTTTTTCACATTTATCAGCGAAACGTTTCTCTATTTTTAAATAATTCCACACATAAAATATAGGTATACAATTATTAATGTTTTTTATAATAAAAAGTTATGGAATATATCCTCTTGGTTAACTTATTATTACGTATAATAACCATCCGGCCAGCAATTCACACCAGGAATAAATTAGTTTCCCGTTCATCATTTTTGTGATTTTGCGCACATAATTTAGCCAGCGATGAATCTTCCCCCGCAAGCTGCACGGTTTATCAGCAGAAGATTGCAACAAACTGTCAGAAGGCCGCGAATCCCCCGTTTTGTCGTGGTAATGTATGCTCTTTGTGTTCTACGGGATAGGTTTTTAAGATGGAAAAACTGCGGGTAGGAATCGTTTTTGGTGGAAAGTCAGCAGAACATGAAGTGTCTCTGCAATCGGCAAAAAACATTGTCGATGCCATTGATAAAAGTCGCTTTGACGTTGTGCTGCTGGGCATTGATAAACAAGGGCAATGGCACGTCAGCGATGCCAGCAATTATTTGCTGAACGCAGACGATCCTGCCCATATTGCGCTGCGCCCTTCGGCCACCAGTCTCGCGCAGGTGCCGGGTAAACATGAACAGCAACTTATTGATGCGCAGAACGGCCAGCCGTTGCCGACGGTGGATGTCATTTTCCCAATTGTCCACGGTACGTTGGGTGAAGATGGTTCCTTGCAGGGAATGCTGCGGGTCGCCAATCTACCGTTTGTCGGTTCCGATGTTCTGGCTTCTGCTGCATGCATGGATAAAGACGTCACCAAACGTCTGCTGCGTGACGCTGGATTGAACATCGCGCCATTTATTACCCTGACGCGCGCCAATCGCCACAAAATCAGCTTCGCCGAAGTGAAGTCTAAACTTGGGTTGCCGCTGTTTGTAAAACCAGCTAATCAGGGTTCCTCTGTTGGCGTCAGCAAAGTGACCAGCGAAGAGCAGTATGCCCTTGCTGTCGATCTGGCGTTCGAATTCGATCACAAAGTGATCGTTGAGCAAGGGATCAAAGGTCGTGAGATCGAATGTGCGGTTCTGGGTAATGACAATCCGCAAGCCAGTACTTGTGGCGAGATCGTACTGACCAGCGATTTCTACGCCTACGACACCAAGTACATTGACGAAGATGGCGCGAAAGTGGTGGTTCCTGCGGACATTGCGCCGGAAATCAACGATAAGATTCGGGCGATTGCCGTTCAGGCTTACCAGGCGTTGGGATGTGCTGGCATGGCGCGTGTAGACGTCTTTTTAACGCCGGAAAACGAGGTGGTGATCAACGAGATCAACACGCTGCCAGGCTTTACCAACATCAGTATGTATCCGAAGCTGTGGCAAGCCAGTGGCCTGGGCTACACCGACCTGATCACGCGTTTGATTGAGCTGGCTCTGGAGCGTCACGCAGCGGATAACGCATTGAAAACCACCATGTAATTTTTGGATGCCCAATAACTTTTTTGTTGGGTATTTCAGGCTGATGGCAAACGTAAGATTGCCTGATGCGCTTCGCTTACCAGGCCTACCAGGTGATTGCAATATACTGATATTGCACGATTTTGTAGACAGGGTAAAGCGTTTACGCCGCATCCAGCATAAACAACGAGCACTTTGCCAGAACGCCCAATCTTCTGTTATTGGGCGTTTTCAGTATCGTCATCGCGACGACGAATAATCAGCCCCGCCAGCCAGAAACTCATCACCCACGTCACCAGACCGACGGCATAGGTCTGCCAACCTTTAGCTTCAAACCCCAGCAACCCCACCACGCCATTAAGAATGAATATAAGGCCAATGGCGAACGCATAGTAATGCCAGTCGCGGCGGATTTTTACAGGCAGATTCATGGCAGCTCCGTTAACGAAAAACAACATCCTTGCATATTCTGCAACATCCGTCTGTGGTGTAGACAGCATTTCCAGAATCGTTAAGAAATTTAACTTAAGGTTGCAATTTTGTGACTCATAACGAAGATTCTCGCTTCGGGAATATTCCCAACATCAATTTACCATGATTCTGATATTGACAATCCCAATGACCTGTCAGACTTGCCATAAGCCGCTGGTATCACACCAGAAGAGAAGCAGATGACTTCCGGAGGTTTTTATGGCTGATTTCACCCTGTCAAAATCGCTGTTTAGCGGAAAATATCGCGATGCCTCTTCAACGCCTGGCAACATTGCCTATGCATTGTTTGTGCTGTTTTGCTTTTGGGCTGGAGCGCAATTGCTGAATTTGTTGGTGCATGCGCCAGGTGTCTATGAGCATTTAATGCAGGTCCAGGAGACAGGCCGCCCACGGGTAGAAATTGGTCTGGGAGTCGGCACCATTTTCGGGCTGATCCCGTTTTTGGTTGGCTGCTTCATCTTTGCGGTGGTTGCGGTGTGGCTGCACTGGCGACATCGCCGCCAGTAAGATTTATTTTGCCAGATGCGACGTAAACATCTGGCCTACGATTACCTATTGGTCACGGCTTCATACAACGCGCTCGTCTTTCATCGACGCGCTTCGCAAACCATGCGGTAGTAAGGTTACGGGTGATTTTCGGGCTTTCCAGTTGAATACCGGGCAACATTTCACGCGGTAGCGATTTACCCGTTTTCGCTTCGGCGAGTTGATAAACCTTCTTATACAACGCCGTCTCTTCAAAAGAGAAACTATCCCCTTTCTCGAGCTGACGACGAATTTCGCTGTCGCTCATTCCCAGTTTGCCCGCCAGCTTACGCGTCGCCAGTTCTGTTTTACCCGGCTCTTTACTGTCATAACGAATCAAATCACCATCCAGCGCCAGCTTCACGCCGCTGGCTTTGCTGACCGCATTCTGAAACGCGGCATTACGACTGGCGTACCAACCGGCATTAAAATCGGCGAAACGGAAAATCGGCGCGCTATAGCTGGCAGGATAATTGAGTAAATGGTAAGTCCCGAACCATAATCCGCCGCGACGACTGAAGACCTCCTGACGTACCGTACCGTCCATTTTCCACGGATACCCCCTGGTATGCTGTTCGGCAAAAGCAATGCTGACCTGCATCGGCCCACCGGTGCGCACCGGGTTAAGCGAACCAAACAGCGTCTGCCCCATCGGCACCATGCTGATCAGATCGTCAAAAATTGCACTCAGCTGCTTTTCCGTGCGCACGGAATCTAACCGTTCGCTGTAGCTTTTACCGTTTGGCGATTTGATTTTTAGCGCGGTATGAACCAGAAAAGCAGGAATGTGCATCCGTTCGGCGCGGCGATCAATCTCTTGCCAGGCGATTTTACTTAATCCAGGAACGACCGGATCTGCCTGATAATTTGACTCCTGCTGCGCCACCGCCAGCACCGAGCAGACGTTTTCCAGTGTCGGTGCCAGCCCCTGGCTTTCAAAAGTGGTGGCAAGATCTTTCGCCCAGGCATCGCGGTCTTTTACGCTGGCGGGTAACTTCTGCCGCACCACGCTCGCCACATCTATCGCTTTTTCGCCCTTTTTCAACGGCTGTGGCGCCTGACTGCTACACCCCGCTAAAACCAGAACCGCCAACAATGAAAGCGAAGACAGATGATTGACTCGCGACATTACCTCTCCTTTTTAACTCAATGTATGGGTTACTTCCTGAATTTTGTCATTATCCAGTTCATGTTCAAAGCTGCGCAGACGTTTGTAGATCGACATCAACTCGACCAGCGTGGTCCATGAGTTAATCAGATACTGGAAAGCGCCGCGAACCTGACCAAAAACGTTGGTTATTTGGGTCATCAGGCCGAGCGTAATCGTACCGGCAACAATCGACGGAAACAGCAAGAACAAACCGAAAACGTTATCGACCTGCAGGTAGAGAATGCGGGCGATGTTGAAATACATATAGTGAAAATAGAGGCGGAAATAGTTCTTCCGTACCGCGCTGAACAACTCGCGCACCGTTGGCGGTGTCGCACGCGTGGCGTCGTCTTCACCATAGACCAGCTCTTTACGGTAAGCTGCCTCTACTCGCTGGTTTTTAAACTCAAGTCCCGGAAGTTTGATCCCCACAACCGCCAGTAATCCGGTCCCCATCAGCGACCAGATAATCGCGGCAATCACCAAACCATACGGAATGTGCCCCACAATCGGCAACTCTGGCACGTGTGCGGAGAGCGTCACCAACACCGGCAAGAAGGCGATCAGCGTCATGATGGCGTTAATAAAGCTGACGCCCATATTCTCAAGCGTTGAAGCAAAACGCATGGTGTCTTCCTGCACACGCTGCGCGGCCCCTTCGATATGGCGCAGTTGCTGCCAGTTCGCCATGTAGTATTCGTTCATCGCCGTACGCCAGCGAAACACGTAGTGGCTGACAAAGAAATTGTTCAACACACTGATAACCACCGCGATCAGTGCTATCCCCAGAAAGACGCCCACCTCGCGATAAAACTGTTCGATGGTCACTTTATGCGGCGAACTGAGCGCGGTTTGAATCAGGTCATAAAACGGTGCATACCAGGCGTTGACTGCAACCCCAACTTCCACCAGAAACCAGGTCACGAAGATAATTAGCGCAGTGCCGAGTATTGACCAGTATTGCCAACGATGTGGGCTGTAGATAAACCAGAACAGCGCAAAAAGTCCTACGCAAACAATGTAATAAGCGTAAAAAACCAGGAAGTCTAACGACCAAAAACGGGCAGCGCTAATCGGTATCTGCCCGGAAGCCCCGGTGATGTGGGCAACCCAGTCACCGCCTCCCGCTTGCCAGAAGATGACGGCAATCAATGCCCAAACAAAGGCCGAGAGAAAAAAGGCTCCCGGTTTTGGGAAAAAAGACTTAAACATATGCTCTCCTGCTAGCTTCTTATCGTTTTAGCAACTGCTGTGTATTAACCGCATGGCCGCTTCAAAGAGTCAGCCAAATGAAACCGCCCATTGTGACCAACCGCGGGGCGCTTAGTTCGTCCTCCTGACTGGAAGAATTGTTTCGACGGATTTCACAAACAAAGGATTGTTTACATAAGCGTATTAACACGTACAGGATCACAAATGCAGACATTGGTGAGCAGGAAAAAGATCGTGTTTACGCGCCGTTACGTTTTTAACACTATTATTGCATTAATTTGCGCTTTGCAATCCATCAACGAGTAGTATAAATACGCTCAGTTACCTTCATTTAATTTATGGACACCACCGTTGAAACGTAGTCTGCTTTTTTCTGCCGTGCTGTGTGCGGCGTCATTGACCTCTGTCCACGCGGCGCAACCTATCGCCGAACCTGAATTCGCCTCTGATATTGTTGATCGCTATGCCGATCATATTTTTTACGGCAGCGGTGCCACCGGGATGGCGCTGGTCGTTATCGACGGTAATCAGCGTGTTTTTCGCAGTTATGGTGAAACTCGCCCTGGTAATAACGTTCGCCCGCAGTTGGATTCGGTAGTACGTATTGCTTCGCTCACCAAGTTGATGACTAGTGAGATGCTGGTGAAATTGCTGGACCAGGGGACAGTGAAGTTAAACGATCCACTGAGTAAATATGCCCCGCCAGGCGCACGCGTGCCAACTTACAACGGAGCCCCCATCACGTTGGTGAATCTGGCAACCCACACCAGCGCCCTGCCCCGTGAACAGCCCGGCGGCGCGGCAAATCGTCCGGTGTTTGTCTGGCCGACGCGAGAGCAACGCTGGAAATACCTTTCTACAGCGAAGCTAAAAGCCGCGCCAGGCAGCCAGGCCGCGTACTCCAACCTTGCGTTCGACCTGCTGGCGGATGCGCTGGCGAATGCGTCCGGTAAGCCTTATACCCAATTGTTTGAAGAGCAGATTACCCGTCCGCTGGGGATGAAAGACACCACCTACACACCATCACCGGACCAGTGCCGCCGTTTGATGGTTGCCGAGCGCGGTGCCAGTCCGTGTAACAATACGCTGGCGGCCATTGGCAGCGGCGGCGTTTATTCCACACCTGGCGATATGATGCGCTGGATGCAGCAATATTTGTCTTCTGATTTTTATCAGCGCAGTAACCAGGCGGATCGCATGCAGACGCTGATTTATCAGCGTGCACAGTTTACGAAAGTGATTGGCATGGATGTGCCAGGCAGAGCGGATGCTCTCGGTTTAGGCTGGGTGTATATGGCACCGAAGGATGGACGTCCGGGTATTATTCAGAAGACCGGTGGTGGCGGTGGTTTCATTACCTATATGGCGATGATCCCGCAAAAAAATATCGGTGCGTTTGTGGTCGTGACCCGCTCACCATTAACACGGTTTAAAAATATGAGCGATGGCATCAATGATTTGGTGACCGAACTTAGCGGGAATAAACCGATGGTCATTCCCGCGTCCTGATTAATACTCTGAAGGCAAACGGTTGATAGCGACCAGTTTGCCTTTATTCATTTCGATATAGCCGCCCTTGCGTAAAGCCGCAAGAACTTCTGCCACGACGGAACGTGATATGCGTGTACGTTGATGGATATAATTCATTACGCCAATGCGTGATCGTAATTCATCATTCCAATCAATCATTGATAATAACGTCGCACGGATTTGCTCGTAGGAATTATGCCCAATGAGTTGAACGTCGCGTAATTCCAGGATTTTATTTTGCCAGGCTAACCAGTAAAAAGCGTCGCGCCAGAGTTGATGTTGTTCAATAAGAGTAATGGTTTGTTTGGCTGGTAGATGATATCCCGTACAGTTTCCTTCTGATATTAATTTGTATGGTATATCGTTTTTCATTAAACCATCAGTCAGTCCCATAATATAGGGGGCCTGCGTAATACCGATAAGTACGTTTTCTTCTCTACGGAGAGAGATAACACCTTCTAAAATAACGAATGTGTCTTCGCTGTTTACATCACTGGAGAATATGACTTGTTTTTCATTATTAAACTCGAAGCGCGTGCCGTATCTGGACAAACATTTATCGAGCTTACCAAATTCCTGAAGAGGTTTAACTACAGATAACATTTGCGCGTCCTTTGCAGTAATGCCCGTCAAATCCTTGACGGGCATTATTTAGATTAAATTACCAGTATTTCTTCAGAGTGAAGAATATTACCAGGTATATTTAACACCCACGTTCGCGGACCAATCTTGATCTACGTCACCACCACCGAGGTAGCTAGCATCGGTATAGGCGCTGAAGTTCTTGGTGAAGCTGAACTGAGTACCCAGACCAACACGTACCGCAGACCCTTCAGTACCGTTATCGATGGAATCGCCGTTCACATCGTTATCGTTGTTAGAGTCGTCGTAGACGTAAGCCAGTTTGAAGTACGGAGTCAGAGCCTGGTCTTCGCTGTAAGTGAAGGTATAACCTGCATCTACACCCAGTTCATAACGCATGCTGTCGTAAGACTGACCGTCAACTTTCATGTCGTTGCTCAGCTGGTAGTCATCACCAGACTGGAACAGACCAGAAATGCTGCCGTAAGGAGTTACGTAACCAGCATCACCCAGTTTGAAGTCGTAACCGGCTTTCAAACCGAAGCCCCATGCGTCAGAGTTGGTGCTACCGTCAACGTAAGTACCGTTGCTCATGGTTGCAGACAGATCGTTGTTGAAGTGAGAGTAGCTCAAGCTACCATCAACAAAGATGTTGTTCGCGAAGCGAGCAGAAGAGTAGATGTAGGCAGACTGGCTGTCTTGATCCACCTGACCAGAACGGTCATTCATGTCGCCTTTACCGAAGCCTGCAGCTGCACCGACGATCCACTTAGCGTTGTTACCATCAATTTTGGTATCAACACCGACCATGATGCCGTTAACATCCTGATCGTAGTCAATGGTACCGTTGTTGCCGTTGAAGTTACCACCGAAGTAGCTTACCCATGCGCCGCCGTTATCAGCCAGACCATGACGAGAGTTGGTCAAACGAGTACCAACGGTGTCTTGTTCCAGGTTCCAGATATTGGTGTTTGCAGACGGGATGCTCAGCGCCATGTTAGCGTAGTCAGTCAACTCGGTCTGATGCAGAACAACGGTGTTACCTTCCTGACGAGCTTCGTAGGTGTAAGCACCCAGGTCAGCTTTGTTAGCAGCAGAGAAGGTAGCGTTGGTGTTGACGTCGTTTACATAGATAATTTCTTTATCTTTGTAATCAGCGATTGCGCCAGCGCCAGTTGCGTTGTCGATACGAACTTTGTAGTTACCGGTTGCCGCAACAACGTTGTCTACAGAGCTGTTATCCAGTTCAGTACCGTTGTCTACGTCGCCGTTACCGTTGATAGTCAGATGACCATCAGAGTTCATAGCAACAACACCGTAGCCGTAGTTAGCCTGAGCGGTATCCCAAGTACGGTCGTTCACCAGGTCAGCGTTCAGAACATAATCGCTGCTGTTGATATCGAACACACCAGAAACTACGTTGCCGTTGTGGTCAGCGATGTTGCCGCTAGTCAGTTCCAGTTTGTCAGTACGGAAAGCTTCAGTATCGAACTGATCAACATTCACATCCAGCACACCACCGTTAGTCACAGTGATAGTATTGGCATACAGATTAGAATAATTATTCCAACCAGTAGATTCGGTTAAATTAACGGTACTGTAGCTATCAACTGTCAGGTGGTCTGTAGCAACCAAACCATCTTCACCGATGTTCAGTGAGGAGCCGTTGGTTAAACCAATGGTATCTGATACCAGAGAGGAATCAGTAACATTTACCTGAGAGCCGTTATTTACAGCTAATGTATCAATTACTGAACTGTTAACGGTATTCCATTCTGAACCATTGTTCAGTGCTACGTTAAATACGCCGCTCTGGAATACTTTGTTGTCAATAATACGGTCCCAACCGTTAGCTTCGATGGTGGCACCAGGAGTCAGGCTGTTCGGCGCAACATCATACATAGCTGCCGGAGCAATTACTTCAGCACTCATGTTCGCTGAACCAACCCACTTACTACCGTTGTTCAGAGTAATGTTCAGTTCATCAACGTTCTGAGCGTCATCTACCCAACCGCCGTTGGTATCAAGAACACCGTCGCCGTTGCTGTCATGACCGGTGGAATAGAAGAATACGCCATCGTTATTCCAGTGACTTGTAAATTCGACATCACCCAACAGAGTTGAATGGTCAAAGTTTACATTGTTTTTCATGGAATAATTTGAGCCAGCATTGTCAGTGAATGACAGTGCTACGTCATTCTGACCACCATTACCAGCGTAATCACTTGGTTCAGCAGATTTACCGAAGAAGCCATTGCTTTCTTCCAGCGGAGTCTGTGATCCTGAAGTTACAGTGGAGTTAGACACATTAATGTTGTTGTCCCACTGATGATATTCGCTAGTATAAGTCGTGTTGCTTGTATTGCCTTCAGACAGCGCAATACCAGCTACACGGGAGTTGTTAGTAATATTGATATTGCTTTCAACATCAAGATTTACTGCAACACCCAGAGCGGTATAGAACGTTTCATTGGTTGACTTAGATTTATCACCATCAAGATATGTGTCAGTGAAGTAAAGTGCTTCATAGTCATCATCAATGGTGGAATTGGATACATTCAGAGTGAATACGTCACCATCGTACCAATTGTAGTCAAGATCAGTGGTAGTCCCATTATGGAAGTAATAGCCGTTATACTCTTCGGAGGTAACGTTACCAGCTAAGTCTCTTTCTGTTGTTATGCCATAATAACCAAATGGCAGTTCAGAAGTGATTGATCCATGAATTACTGAATTGCTGATATCTAACTGGTTAACAGAACCGCTAGCATAATCATGATTCAAGTAATAAGTAGAAATGGTACCGTTAACGGTATCGCCTTTAAAGACGGTATCGAAATCACCATTGGCATTGTTATAATAAACAAAACCGCTGTAGGTTACATAGTTACCATCTGAACCCATCGGGTCCATTCCGCCAGCATCAGCAATTCCATCACCGTCAGTATCATATGGCCATACTAAATCGGTCGTGGTGTTATCGTGATACCCCCAGGTATCATAGGTAGTTGCATTAGCCTGAGAGGTGATAGCCAGAGTGCAAGCCAATGCTAATTGTGATACTACAAGTTTCTTTTTCCAGGAGTGCATTTGTCATCCCTCCTCAGGGACGTAATAAGTTGATCCATCAATTATCAATGCATAGAAAACATCTTATGTTTCGCGTTTACGATTATGCGGCGTTATAGAGGAATGGTTCAATTATTCTTTCCCCTAAGTCCGATTGTGGACATATATAAAAAACATCTACACACGCAAAGAAAAAACTGACAAAAACACAGTTTTTCAACACGTTAATGAAAGCGTTAATTTTTAATTATAGCTTCTAAAAATATCAAACCAACAAATCAGATAAATAATTTATCAATAAACAATGAACTTTAAGCCATTCAATTTTTGACAGCTCAACCAAATCAACAAAAACAATAATTGAAGATTATAAATAAAAATTAAAAATATTTACAGTGAATATAAAATCATTGCTATTTCTATTACAAAGATGTCCTGGCCTCTCTTTCATTCTCTTCTTATCAACATCGCGACAACTTTCGTAAAACACTCCTGCCCAGCATCAGGTATACTGTGCACCTTAATTCCACAAACATCAGGCAGACCATGACAGATTTAATCCAACGCCCTCGTCGCCTGCGCAAATCTCCTGCGCTGCGCGCTATGTTTGAAGAGACAACACTTAGCCTTAACGACCTGGTGTTGCCGATCTTTGTTGAAGAAGAAATTGACGACTACAAAGCCGTTGAAGCCATGCCTGGCGTGATGCGCATTCCAGAGAAACATCTGGCACGCGAAATTGAACGCATCGCCAACGCCGGTATTCGTTCGGTGATGACTTTCGGCATCTCTCACCATACTGATGAAACCGGCAGTGATGCCTGGCGGGAAGATGGTCTGGTGGCGCGTATGTCGCGCATCTGCAAGCAGACCGTGCCTGAAATGATCGTCATGTCAGACACCTGTTTCTGTGAATACACTTCTCACGGACACTGCGGCGTGCTGTGCGAGCATGGCGTCGACAACGACGCGACTCTGGAAAATTTAGGCAAGCAAGCCGTGGTTGCTGCTGCTGCAGGCGCAGACTTCATCGCCCCTTCCGCCGCGATGGACGGCCAGGTACAGGCGATTCGCCAGGCGCTGGACGCTGCGGGCTTTAAAGATACGGCGATTATGTCGTATTCGACCAAATTCGCCTCTTCCTTTTATGGCCCGTTCCGTGAAGCTGCCGGAAGCGCATTAAAAGGCGATCGCAAAAGCTATCAGATGAACCCAATGAACCGTCGTGAGGCGATTCGTGAGTCACTGCTGGATGAAGCCCAGGGCGCAGACTGCCTGATGGTTAAACCAGCTGGTGCGTACCTCGACATCGTGCGTGAGCTGCGTGAACGTACTGAATTGCCGATTGGCGCGTATCAGGTGAGCGGTGAGTACGCGATGATTAAATTCGCCGCGTTGGCAGGTGCTATAGATGAAGAGAAAGTGGTGCTAGAAAGCTTAGGTTCGATTAAGCGTGCGGGTGCGGATCTGATTTTCAGCTACTTTGCGCTGGATCTGGCTGAGAAGAAGATTCTGCGTTAATGATCATTATGCCGGGTTATCCCAACCCGGCATTTACCCTTCACCCCGCCCGATAAAATGGTTTATCCCCGAGAATCGTCGCGCGATGCATAATCCGCCGCTGTGGCAAATAATCGGCATTAGCATAGTGCTGAGTCACGCGGTTATCCCAAATCGCAATATCATTCGGTTGCCAGCGCCAGCGCACCTGAAACTCCGGTTTGGTGATATGGGCAAACAAAAAGCCTAACAAGGCTCCGCTCTCTTTCTCGCTGACATCGACAATTCGCGTAGTAAAGCCTTCATTCACAAACAGCGCCTCTTTGCCGCTCACCGGATGAGTACGCACCACTGGATGTAACAACGGCGGATTCTTCGCGGCCGCCTCACGCCAACGTTGATGTTCCTCTTCGGTTTTGCGGTACTTGTATTCCGGGAACGATTTACGGAAATCATGCTCCGCACGCAGCCCGCTCAAAAGCTGGCGGAAAGGAACAGAAAGCGCCTCATAGGCGGCAATACCGCTGGTCCAGAGCGTATCGCCACCGGTCGATGGCAACTCTTTCGCTGCGAGAATCGCCCCTGCTGGCGGCGTCTCAATAAATGTCACATCGGTGTGCCAGTTGTCGTTATCCGGCGGATTATCGTTATGGGTGTCCAGTACGATGATCTCGTCAACCCCTTCGGCATGAGGATAAACAGGATGAATATGCAGTTCGCCAAAACGCTGAGCCAGCGCGCGTTGCTGCTGTGGCGTTATCGCCTGTTCACGCAGAAAAACCACCTGATGACGCAGCACCGCATGGTAAAGCTGTTCAAATTGATTATCGCTTAACGGGCGCGTCAGGTCGGCACCCGAAATTTGTGCGCCAATATACGGCCCCAGCGGGGTAATGCTCAGACGTTCACTCATTGTACTTCTCCATGCCAGGGCGTCAGGCGGCGTTGTAACGCACGCAGACCCAGTTCTAAAAGAAAGGCGATAATCGCAATCACCGCGATCCCCGCCAGCACCACGTCAGTCGCAAGGAATTCACCTGCTGACTGGACCATAAAACCTAAGCCTCGCGTTGCGGCAATCAGCTCCGCCGCCACCAACGTAGACCAGCCCACACCCAGACCAATGCGTAATCCGGTGAGGATTTCCGGCAGCGCGCCAGGCAAAATGACAAACCACAGCACCTGTATACGGCTGGCCCCCAGCGACTGCGCGGCACGAATGCGAACCTGCTGCACGCTTTTCACCCCCGCCAGCGCCGACATCGCCACCGGTGCAAAAATCGCTAAATAGATCAGTAAGATCTTCGACGTTTCGCCAATACCAAACCAGATCACCATCAGCGGCAAATAGGCCAGCGGCGGCACCGGACGATAAAGCTCGATTACCGGATCCAGAATGCCGCGCACCGTTGGGCTTATCCCCATCGCGATCCCGACCGGAATACCTATCAACACCGCTGCAAATAGCGCCAGCATAATGCGCGTCAGGCTGGCTGCCAGATGCTGCCACAGCGTGGCGTCCATAAAGCCTTGCGGTCCGGCAATGGTGAGCAGTTTTTCCAGTACCTGTTGCGGCGGCGGCAAAAACAGCGGGCTAATCAGTTGCAGCGCCGCCACCGTCCACCATACGGTGAGTAAAACCGCTAACGTGCCAATGCTTAAGGTCACCTGACGCGAGAGCGGCCAGCGCCATTTCAACCGACTCGAATGCAGTTTTTCGTTAATGAGCACACTCATGAGAACGCCTCCCGTTGCTCAAATACGCGGCTTAAAACATATTCGCGAATGGCAATAAACTGTGGATCGGACTTGATGCTGCGACTCGATTCTCCCGCAACAAAGCGGCGAGCGAAGTCGAGCGGAAGACGCTCCAGCACACGCCCTGGCCCTGGCGAAAGCAGAACCAACTCGGTCGCCATAAACACCGCTTCCTCTATATCGTGAGTAATCAACAGCACCTGCTTGCCCGTCTCCTGCCAGAGTTTCAGCAACAAGGTTTGCATCTGGTCGCGGGTAAAGGCGTCCAGCGCACCAAACGGTTCGTCGAGTAATAACAGTTGGGGATTTGCCGCCAGCGCGCGGGCAATCCCCACTCGCTGACGCTGGCCTCCAGAAAGCTGCCAGATGAAGCGTTTTTCTGCGCCTTCCAGACCTACTTTTTTCAGCATCTGGAGAGCAATTTCCAGACGCTGCATTTTCTCCATCCCCGCCAGTTGCAGACCGAACGCCACGTTATCCTGCACATTGCGCCACGGTAGCAATCCTTCATTCTGAAAAACCACGCCGCGTTCTGCTCCCGGTCCCTGAATGTGTTTGCCCGCCAGTTGAATGCTGCCGTGCTGATAAGGCACAAAACCAGCAATTAAATTCAGCAACGTGGTTTTGCCGCAGCCGGACGGTCCCAGCACAACCAGCAGCTCGCTGCTTTCCAGCGTCAGGTTGATATCTTCCAGTGCTGGTTTGCCGCCATAATCGGCGTAAAGATGAGAGATTTGCAGCATCTGCGCCTCCTTTTATTGCACGAATCGAGAGGTAACGTACTGGCTGTAATCATTCGCTACAGCCGGGACTTTGCCCTGCTCTTTCAAAAACTGCGCGGTGTCGATGATCGCTTTGTTCACCGGTCCGGTCAGTTCTACCGTTTGCTGCTGCGGCGTCAGATAGGTGTTTCCCTTCACCAGCCCCGGCACATTGCCTTCCGGCACGCCGCTTAAGCGCGCCAGTTTGCTGATGTTTTCCGGCTGTTTCAGCCACGCGTCTGGGTTAGCAATATACGGTTGCTGAGCATTGATGGCGCTTTTGGCGAACGCTTTCACTACCTCTGGATGTTTCTCGGCAAAATCTTTCCGCACTACCCAGACGTCCAGCGTTGGCGCCCCCCACTGCCCGACCTGTTCAGAATCGGTCAGCACCTTGCCGTCTTTTTCCAGGGCGTTAACCGCCGGTGCCCAGACATAAGCGCCATCGATATCTCCCCGTTGCCAGGCGGCGATAATCGCGGGCGGCTGCAGGTTCACTATCTCCACTTGCCCAGGTTTAATGCCCCAGTGTTTCAGCGCCGCCAGCAGGCTGTAGTGTGTCGTGGAGATAAACGGCACGGCGATACGTTTACCAATCAAGTCTTCCGGTTTGCTGATGGTTTTCTTCACCACCAACGCCTCAGAGTTGCCCAGTTTTGACGCCAGCAAGAAGACTTCAATCGGCACCTGTTGGCTGGCAGCTACCGCTAACGGACTGGAGCCGAGGTTGCCGATTTGCACATCGCCCGAGGCCAATGCCCGCACGATGCTGGCCCCGCTGTCAAACTTGCGCCAGTCCACCGTCGCCCCGCTCTCTTTGGCAAAGGTGTTATCAGCTTGAGCGACTTTCGCCGGTTCGGCGGAGGTTTGATAGGCCACGGTGACGTTCACCGCCTGCGCCTGAAAAGCGATGAATGCCAGTGCGGCAAGAAGTGTGTTACGCGATGAAATTGCCATGATTGTCTGCTCCCCTGTCTTGTTATGGGAGCAGTATTCGCGGACAAAGACATTTGATAAAAGAATTAGTCGTTATGGTACAGATGATTTTATTCTTAGCAAAAAAACAGCAAAGGAAAGGTTAATTATGCAATTGGCATCATCTCACAACTCGGGGAAATTGCTGCACTGCATTTTATTGATGCATAAAAAGTCAGATTACGAGATTTACTATCTTCTTATTTTTATTAAAACCAAAATATATGATAAAGTTATTATATTCGCATTAAATATACTACTGTATTGTTTTTCGCCCACTGCATATTACATTCACAACATTTATATAAACAATATCCGTTCATTGAACATATTTTTTAAATGCAATTAATTGACAAACTAATTCACATCTAAATACAATGCGCAAAAGAAAATAACTATACATAGCAAACACACAAAAACCTAACATATGAACTACGTAAAAAAAACTTTACCCTGTCGATTTTCAGCCCCTCATAGCATCCTGGCACTAAGTTATTAGCAACTTTCATTACGTATAAATTTTAACGTCTGCTTGCGCCAGAGATTACCTCTCTGCGCGTATCGCTGCGCTTGCAGTATAATAATTAAAATGGAGTGTCATTAAGTGGATAAGGTTTTAAATTCTGCTCTCCTTTCTTCAAAAAATAAAAAGAAAGGTATTCTTGCTATTGGCGCACACCCTGACGATATAGAATTAGGCTGCGGCGCATCGCTCGCTCGTCTTGCGCAAAAAGGAATTTATATTGCTGCCGTAGTTATGACTACCGGCAATTCTGGCACCGATGGAATAATCGATCGCCACGCAGAGTCACGCGAAGCCCTAAAGATATTAGGATGCCAGCAGACTATTCATCTTAATTTTGCTGATACCCGTGCTCATTTACAGCTCAATGATATGATTACCGCCCTGGAAAATATCATTAAGTCTCAAATTCCGTCTGATGTTGAAATCATTCGTGTCTATACCATGCATGATGCCGACCGCCATCAGGATCATCTGGCCGTTTATCAGGCGTCAATGGTGGCCTGTCGGGCAATTCCTCAAATTCTCGGCTACGAAACGCCAAGTACCTGGCTCTCATTTATGCCACAGGTTTTTGAATCCGTGGAAGAGAAATATTTTTCTATAAAACTAAACGCGTTACAAAAACATAAAAGTCAGAGTCTGCGTGATTATATGCGCCCGGAACGTTTGCGTGCTGTCGCACAATTTCGCGGACAACAGGTCAATAGCGACCTGGGTGAAGGCTTTGTTATTCATAAAATGATTCTTTGAGCAGATTGCATGAAAACCTGGATCTTTATATGTATGGCCGTAGCAATATTACTATGGTTCCTGAGTACGTTAAGGCGTAAGCCCAGCCAAAAAAAAGGCTGTATTGACGCAATTATTCCTGCCTATAACGAAGGCCCTTGTCTGGCTCAGTCGCTGGAAAATCTGCTACGCAACCCTTATTTTTGCCGGGTAATTTGCGTTAACGACGGTTCCACTGATAATACCGAAGCAGTCATGGCAGAAGTAAAACGTAAATGGGGCGACCGCTTTGTTGCCGTCACGCAAAAAAATACCGGTAAAGGTGGTGCGCTAATGAATGGCCTCAACTACGCCACCTGCGACCAGGTTTTTTTAAGCGATGCCGATACTTACGTCCCGCCCGATAAAAACGGCATGGGCTATATGTTGGCGGAAATTGAGCGCGGCGCTGACGCCGTAGGCGGCATTCCCTCCACCGCGTTAAAAGGCGCTGGCCTGCTGCCGCACATCCGCGCGACGGTGAAGTTGCCAATGATCGTTATGAAGCGCACGCTACAGCAACTATTGGGTGGTGCGCCGTTTATTGTCAGCGGAGCCTGCGGAATGTTTCGCACCGATGTGCTGCGTAAATTTGGTTTCTCTGATCGTACCAAAGTCGAAGACCTCGACCTCACCTGGACGTTGGTGGCTAATGGCTACCGTATTCGTCAGGCGAATCGCTGCATTGTTTATCCGCAGGAATGCAATAGTCCGCTTGATGAATGGCGACGCTGGCGGCGCTGGATTGTGGGCTACGCGGTATGTATGCGCCTACATAAAAAACTTTTATTTAGCCGCTTTGGCATATTCAGTATTTTCCCCATGCTGCTGGTTGTGCTTTATGGCGTTGGGATTTATCTCACTACCTGGTTTAATGAATTCATCGCCACCGGGCCACATGGCGTAATATTGGCAATGTTTCCGCTTATCTGGGTCGGCGTAGTTTGTGTTATTGGTGCTTTTAGCGCCTGGTTTCATCGTTGCTGGTTATTGGTGCCTTTAGCGCCTTTTTCCGTTGTGTATGTATTATTAGCTTATGCCATCTGGATTATTTATGGACTTATTGCCTTTTTTACTGGACGCGAACCTCAGCGCGACAAACCCACCCGTTATTCCGCACTGGTGGAAGCGCCAACCGCTTATTCCAACTCTTCTGTCGCAGGAACTGAAAAGCTATCTGAAGCTTAATGTTAAAGAGAAAAATATTCAGATTGCAGACCAGGTAATTATTGATGAGAGTGCTGGTGAAGTTATTATTGGCACCAATACCCGTATTTGCCACGGTGCAGTGATTCAAGGACCGGTAGTGATTGGCGCAAATTGCCTGATTGGCAATTATGCTTTTATTCGCCCCAACACGGTAATCAGTAATGGTGTAAAAATTGGTTTTGCCACAGAAATAAAAAATGCGGTTATTGAAGCGGAAGCAACGATTGGCCCGCAATGTTTTATTGCCGACTCGGTGGTAGCAAGCGGGGCATATTTAGGCGCGCTGGTGCGTACCAGTAATCATCGCCTGGATAAACAGCCAGTATCGGTTCGCACCGCGGAAGGTACTATCGCTACTGGATGCGATAAATTAGGTTGTTATATTGGTCGGCGTTCACGACTTGGCGTGCAGGTTATTATTTTACCGGGGCGAATTATTTCTCCGAATACACAGCTTGGTCCACACGTTATTGTAGAACGTAATTTACCTACCGGAAATTACTCACTCCGGCAAGAACTTATCCGTACAGGAGAATAAAATGATAAAACGGACGTTATTAGCGGCAGTAGTCTTTAGCGCATTGCCCGCTTATGCCGGATTAACATCTATTACCGCAGGCTACGATTTTACCGATTATTCTGGCGATCATGGTAACCGTAATTTAGCGTATGCCGAACTGGTCGCAAAAGTTGAAAACGCAACACTGCTTTTCAATCTTTCCCAGGGACGTCGAGATTACGAGACTGAAAGTTTCAATGCCACACGCGGCCAGGGTGCGGTCTGGTATAAATGGAATAACTGGCTGACGACCCGAACGGGTATTGCATTTGCGGATAATACGCCGGTCTTTGCCCGCCAGGATTTTCGTCAGGATATTAACCTGGCCCTGCTGCCAAAAACGGCGTTCACGACCGGTTATCGCTACACCAAATATTACGATGACGTTGACGTTAATGCCTGGCAGGGTGGCGTTTCGCTTTATACCGGCCCGGTGATCACCAGCTATCGCTATACCCATTATGACTCAAGCGATGCGGGCGGCAGTTACAGCAATATGATTTCCCTGCGCCTGAACGATACGCGCGGCGGTGGTTATACCCAGCTTTGGCTAACTCGCGGGACCGGAGCTTACACTTATGACTGGTCGCCAGAGACACGACACGGCAGTATGAAGAGCGTCAGTTTACAGCGTATTCAGCCTTTAACAGAGCAACTTAATTTGGGGCTGACGGCAGGTAAAGTGTGGTACGACACCCCAACCGATGATTATGACGGCTTGCAACTCGCAGCCCATCTGACCTGGAAATTTTGATTCCTTCTGCCGCCCGCTATCCAGGGCGGCCTTCCCTGCCGATTAGCGCCCAAACACTTTCCTTTTCGTTTTCCGCCCACATTCACCGGATAAATTTTATTCTCCAGTGTTATATACTATAGGGGGGTATGCATTGACATATAGCATACCCCCCTATAGTATATTGCGTGCAGATGATGAGGTGCGAAATGCCCAGTACTCCGGAAGAGAAGAAAAAGGTCCTTACTCGAGTTCGTCGTATTCGGGGGCAGATTGATGCTCTGGAACGGTCGCTGGAGGGTGATGCCGAATGCCGTGCCATACTCCAACAGATAGCCGCCGTTCGGGGCGCGGCTAACGGGCTGATGGCAGAAGTGCTTGAAAGCCATATCCGGGAAACGTTTGACCGAAATGACTGCTACAGCCGTGAAGTCAGCCAATCCGTTGACGACACTATTGAACTGGTTCGAGCCTATCTTAAATAGCTGAATCTATTACCATATTGAGGAAGAGCGAAAGATGAAATCACGTGCTGCCGTTGCATTTGCTCCCGGTAAACCGCTGGAAATCGTTGAAATTGACGTTGCACCACCGAAAAAAGGTGAAGTGCTGATCAAAGTTACCCATACCGGCGTTTGCCATACCGACGCATTTACCCTCTCCGGCGATGACCCGGAAGGTGTGTTCCCGGTGGTTCTTGGTCACGAAGGGGCTGGCGTTGTGGTTGAAGTCGGTGAAGGCGTAACCAGCGTCAAACCTGGCGACCATGTGATCCCACTTTATACCGCAGAGTGCGGCGAGTGTGAGTTCTGTCGTTCCGGCAAAACCAACCTCTGTGTCGCGGTTCGCGAAACCCAGGGCAAAGGCCTGATGCCAGACGGCACCACCCGTTTTTCTTACAACGGGCAGCCGCTTTATCACTACATGGGCTGTTCCACATTCAGTGAATACACCGTGGTTGCGGAAGTGTCTCTGGCCAAAATTAATCCAGAAGCAAACCATGAACACGTCTGCCTGCTGGGCTGTGGCGTGACCACCGGCATTGGCGCGGTGCATAATACTGCTAAAGTCCAGCCAGGTGATTCTGTTGCCGTGTTTGGTCTTGGCGCGATTGGTCTGGCAGTGGTTCAGGGCGCTCGTCAGGCGAAAGCGGGACGGATTATCGCTATTGATACGAACCCGAAGAAATTCGATTTGGCGCGTCGCTTCGGTGCCACCGACTGCATTAACCCGAATGACTACGACAAACCGATTAAAGATGTCCTGCTGGATATCAACAAATGGGGTATCGACCATACCTTCGAGTGCATCGGTAACGTCAATGTGATGCGTGCGGCGCTGGAAAGTGCGCACCGCGGCTGGGGTCAGTCGGTAATCATCGGGGTAGCAGGTTCCGGTCAAGAAATTTCAACGCGCCCATTCCAGTTGGTCACCGGTCGCGTATGGAAAGGTTCCGCGTTTGGCGGCGTGAAAGGTCGTTCCCAGTTACCGGGTATGGTTGAAGATGCGATGAAAGGTGATATCGACCTGGAACCGTTTGTTACGCATACCATGAGCCTGGATGAAATTAATGACGCCTTCGACCTGATGCATGAAGGCAAATCCATTCGAACCGTAATTCGTTACTAATTTCCCGCAGGTTTGCCCCGTCCAGTTCAGACGAGGAGCTTAATACCGTCCCCGGGCAGCCGTCCGGGGAATTAACCGTGAGATAATGACTGATGGAACTCATTGAAAAACATGCCAGCTTTGGCGGCTGGCAAAATGTGTATCGGCATTATTCCCAATCACTGAATTGTGAAATGAATGTCGGCGTCTATCTCCCACCAAAAGCCGCGAGTGAAAAATTGCCGGTGCTGTACTGGCTTTCGGGCCTGACCTGCAACGAGCAGAATTTCATTACCAAATCGGGGATGCAACGTTACGCGGCTGAACACAACATTATTGTTGTTGCGCCGGACACCAGTCCGCGAGGCAGTCATGTCGCAGATGCCGACCGTTACGATCTCGGGCAAGGTGCCGGGTTTTACCTGAACGCGACGCAAGCGCCGTGGAATGAAAATTTCAAAATGTATGACTATATCCGCAACGAGCTGCCGGATTTAGTGATGCAACATTTTCCGGCAACGGCCAGAAAGTCTATTTCAGGTCATTCTATGGGCGGGCTGGGCGCGCTAGTGCTGGCGTTACGTAATCCAGATGAATATGTCAGCGTCTCGGCGTTTTCGCCCATTGTCTCCCCATCGCAAGTACCGTGGGGACAGCAAGCCTTTGCCGCATATCTTGGTGAAAATAAAGATGCCTGGTTGGATTACGATCCGGTGAGCCTTATTTCACAAGGTCAACGCGTTGCGGAAATCATGGTTGATCAGGGGTTGAGTGATGATTTTTACGCGGAACAGTTGCGGACTCAAAATCTTGAAAAGGTCTGTCAGGAGATGAATATCAAGGCGTTAATCCGTTATCACGAAGGTTACGACCACAGCTATTATTTTGTCTCCAGTTTTATTGGCGAGCATATTGCCTACCACGCCAATAAATTGAATATGCGTTGATCATTTGCGCACGCCTGCCGGATGCGGCGTAAACGCCTTATCCACCTACATTTCGCCCGTAAACCGTAGGCCTGATAAGACGCGCAAGCGTCGCATCAGGCATGGCGCACGGCTGATCTATGTTTACCACATCAAATCATCAGGCACTTTGAAGTCGGCATACGGATCATCTTCATTCTGCTCTTCGGCGCTGAGTGCACTATGCAACACAATACTGCTGGCATCACGCTGAGCAATTTTATCGGCAACGCTGGCGGGAATAATGGCGTATTCACCTTCGCTATTGTTATCGACCAACAAGCGAGCAATCGCCAGACGACCATTAATCAACTGCGTTTGCGTGAGCTTATCAACAAAAATCTTCTTAATCAGATTACCATCGGTAAAGTTAAAACCAATATCGCCATTGGCAATGGTGATTCGGTTCATTTCAATAAGCTGCTTCACCTGGGCTTTATATTCTTTCGCCAACGCCGCTTGTTTTTGTTGCTCGCTAAGCTGTTTATCACGCTCAAGCTGTGCCTTTTTATTTTCTTCTACCGCCGCCCGAGCTTCACGCGCCTGAACGCGCGATTTTTTCGCCGTTCTCTCGACCTTCGCCGCTTTTTTGCTGGTGACTAATCCTGCTTTGAGCAACTGCTCTTGTAAGGTAAGTTTTGCCATCTTTGTTTCCAAACCCGCTGAATAATTTTTAGCGAGTATACCTGTAAACGCCGTAGGTGTATTGAGGGCAAGTCCCTTTCGCCCCTGCTTAATAAGGCGCGTCAGGCATCGGCGCACGCCTGCATTCTTGATTTCCGACTCATCAAAATAAACACCGCCAACCCAGCAACAAGAATACCCGGCGCAGAAGCGGCCATTACGCCAACCGTGCCAGTGCCTAATGCCAGCATTTTCCCGGCCAGCAACGGGCCGCTCATAGCCCCCAGACGCCCTACCGCCACGGCTGTTCCCACACCTGTTGCGCGGATCTGCGAGCTGTAAAACAACGGTGCCAGGGCATACAAAACGCTTTGCCCACCTGTCGCAAACAACCCCGCGACAAATCCCGCCAGCAACATCCCGTTAAATGACGACACCGTTCCCAGCGCCAGCAGCGAAGCTAACATGCCGCTATAAATCAGTAGCGACATGGTTACTGGACGCAGCTTATCCATCAATGCACCCAACATTAACGTCCCACTTGCCGCCCCCATTTGCAGTGCAAACATCACCCCAGCCGCCTGTGATGGCTGGAATCCTTGCTCCACCAAAAGCAGCGGCAGCCAGTTGATCAACATGTAGACCACCAGCAGAGTGAAGAAATAACACAACCACAGCAGCAGCGTCGCGGTGGCCGTTTCTGGCGCAAATAACGCACGCAGTGGTGGCGCGTCCTGTTTTTCGCCAGCGAAAACCGCCGACTCCGGCAGCCAGCGCATTAATAGCGGCACCAGAATCAACGGCACCACACCACCGACCCAAAACACCGTTTGCCAGGCTAAGTTTGCCCCCGCGAAACCCAGCGTCGCCGCCAGCGCCGCGCCAATGGGGACACCGCAATACATCAGGCTCACTGCCGTCCCACGAAAACGTGGACCCGCGGCTTCAGACGTCAGGGCGATAAGATTCGGCAACGCCGCCCCCAGTCCGACACCGGTCATCAGCCGTGCAAAGACCAGCGATGGGAAATCCCAGGCAATCGCCGTTGCCAGCGAGAACAAACCAAACAGCGCAACTGAGCTAATCAAAATACGCTTACGACCATAACGGTCCGCCAGCATTCCGCCAACCAGCGCGCCGGGTAGCAAACCGAGTATTCCGGCGCTGAATATCCAGCCCATTTGCATTTTATCGAGTGCGAAAGCCTGGGCGATGCCACCCGCCGCAATGCCAGCCGCCTGAAGATCCAGTCCTTCCATCAGAGCGACCAAAAAACAAAGCCCGATGGTCAGCATCAGGCGGGATGAAGATGATGAAGGGGTACGAGTCGACATAAGATGAACCTCGTTGTGAGTGCAGGTGAATCGCGGCTGATACATTGCCAGCCGCGTAATCAGAACCATTTAATGACAGCCTGCAGGCGAAATGTAGGCCGGATAAGGCGTTTACGCCGCATCCGGCAGTCGTGCACCATGCCTGATGCGACGCTAACGCGTCTTATCAGGCCTACAAATTCTCACGCCATCCGTAGGGCGGATAAGGCGTTTACGCCGCATCCGGCAGGCGTGCACAGATGCCTGATGCGACGCTGACGTGTCTTATCATGCCTACAGCCTGCGGGCGAAATGTAGGCCGGATAAGGCGTTTACGCCGCATCCGGCAGTCGTGCGCAGATGCCTGATGCGACGCTTGCGCGTCTTATCATGCCTGGGATGGGCATACAAAATGCACGTTCTCGGCAGTCATCATTATTTGTTGTTGCGCAGATCCAACGCCACGTCGACGATCATATCCTCCTGGCCGCCAACCATCCGGCGTTTGCCCAGCTCAACGAGAATATCCACCGCGCTTAAGCCATAACGCGCCGCCGCCGTTTCGCAGTGACGCAGGAAGCTGGAGTAAACGCCAGCGTATCCCAGCGCCAGCGTTTCGCGATCGACTCGTACCGGACGATCCTGCAACGGACGCACCAGGTCATCAGCGGCATCCATTAACGCATAGAGATCGGTCCCATGCTGCCAGCCCAGTTTATCCGCGGCGGCAATAAATACTTCCAGCGGCGCGTTACCTGCGCCCGCGCCCATTCCCGCGAGGCTGGCGTCGATTCGGTCACAGCCCTCTTCCACCGCCGCAATAGAATTCGCCACGCCAAGACTCAGGTTATGGTGAGCGTGCATGCCGGTTTGCGTTTCCGGTTTCAGCACTGCTTTCAGGGCGCGGAAACGGTCACGGATATCGCTCATGTTCATCGCACCGCCAGAATCCACCACATAAATACAGGTCGCACCGTAGCCTTCCATCAGCTTTGCCTGCTTCGCGAGATTTTCCGGCGTGGTCATATGGCTCATCATCAGAAAACCAACGGTGTCCATTCCGAGCTCACGGGCATACTGAATATGCTGGGCGGAAACATCAGCTTCGGTACAGTGCGTTGCCACACGAACCACCCGCGCGCCAGCCTGCCAGGCATTTTTCAGATCGTGAATAGTGCCGATGCCTGGCAGCAACAACGTCGCGATTTTGGCGTGCTTCACCACATCCGCCGCCGCTTCAATCCATTCAAGGTCGCTATGTGCGCCGAAACCATAGTTAAAGCTGGAACCCTGCAAACCGTCGCCATGGGCCACTTCAATCGAATCCACGCGAGCATCATCCAGTGCTTTGGCAATCTGGCGAACGTTTTCCAGCGAATACTGATGACGAATGGCGTGCATACCGTCACGCAACGTGACGTCCGAGATATAAAGTTTTTTACCGTTCATGCCGCTTCTCCTGCCTTGCGCGCCAGTGACTGGGCCATTTTTTCCGCTGTCGCCAGCGCACTGGAAGTCATAATGTCGAGGTTGCCCGCATAGGCAGGCAGATAATGCGCTGCGCCTTCGACTTCCAGCCAGACCGCCGTTTTCAGTCCGGAGAACTGCCCCACGCCCGGCAAATTAACCGGTTTATCCTGCGGGATAACTTCAAACTGCACGCGCTGTTTCAGGCGATATCCCGGTACGTAAGCCTGCACCGCCTCAGCCATTTCATTGATTGAGGCTTCGATATCATCTTGTGAAGCTTCGTCGCTCAATACATACACCGTGTCACGCATCATCAACGGTGGCTCTGCTGGGTTAAGCACGATAATCGCCTTCCCTTTTGCCGCGCCGCCCACCACTTCAATGGCGCGCGAAGTGGTTTCCGTAAATTCATCGATATTGGCACGCGTGCCAGGTCCGGCAGATTTACTGGCGATAGAAGCGATAATTTCGGCGTAATGAACACGCGCCACGCGTGAAACTGCCGCCACCATTGGAATAGTGGCCTGGCCGCCGCAGGTGACCATGTTGACGTTCAGTTGTTCGACATTCGCATCAAGGTTAACCACCGGCACGCAGTAAGGGCCGATGGCAGCAGGCGTCAGGTCGATTAAGCGAATATCCGGTTTCGCTTCGCGCAAAGCGGCATCGTTTTTCACATGCGCGCCCGCGCTGGTCGCATCAAATACAATGTCGATATCAGCAAATTCAGGCATGTTCATCAGCCCGATAACCCCTTCATGGGTAGTGGCGACGCCCATACGTCTGGCACGCGCCAGACCGTCGGACTGAGGATCAATGCCGACCATCACCGCCATCTCCAGATGCTGACCGTGACGCAAAATTTTAATCATCAAATCGGTGCCAATGTTGCCAGAACCGATAATGGCGACTTTACGCTTACTCATGACAGACTTCCTTTTGGGACTGCGCTTGAAAATGTCGCAGCAACTGAACCTATGCCTTCAATATGGGCTTCAAAACGATCGCCCGCATTTACCGCCACCATCGGACCTAATGCCCCGGTAAGAATGATATCTCCGGCGCGCAGCGGTTGACCCAGGCTGGCCATTTTGCGTGCCAGCCAGACAGCGGCATTAAGCGGATGTCCCAGGCATTCGCTGCCGCGCCCGCTGGAAACCTCTTCGTTATTACGCGTCATCTTCATGGCGCAGTTTTTCAGATCTAACCCCGCCAGACGTTGCGCCGGACCGCCGATGACATACACCCCGCAGGAGGCGTTATCTGCCACGGTATCGACAAACTGAATCGACCAGTCGCGGATGCGGCTACCCACCACTTCCAGCGCCGGAAGTACCCATTCAATGGCGTTATACAGTTCGTTAAACGTGGTATCGGTCGCGGGCAAATCGCGGTTCAAAACCAGTGCGATCTCCGCTTCAATGCGGGGTTGCAAGACGCGGGAAAAAGGAATGGTTTCATTATCGCCATAACACATGTCGGCAAATAACGTCCCATAATCCGGTTGATCAACGCCCAGTTGTTGTTGCACTTTCGGATGCGTCAGTCCCACTTTGCGCCCCACCACTCGCCGTCCCTGAGCGACGTCATGTTGCACATTGATGCGCTGAATGGCGTAGGCGGCTTTCGCGTTTTCAATACCAATCAGATCGCGCAGCGGCGCAATCGCTTCGCCCTGCTCTGCGGCGCGGCGTAAATCCGCCGCCAGTTGCTCAAGAGTATGCTTCGTCATGACCATTCCTTAAGGGCGTGCGAGGAAATTCAGCACCAGTTGATTGAAAGCGTCGGCATGTTCCCACTGCGCCCAGTGACCACAGTCGCGGAAGATATGCAGTTCAGAACCGGCAATGCCGGACAGCAGACGCAGACCCGCATCCATCGGCACAAAACGGTCGTTGCGCCCCCAGACAATCAGGGTTTGTGCTTTGATTTCCGCCAGACGTGGGCCAAAATCCGGGAACTGTTTCGGATTGGCTTCCAGGCTCTTAACGAAGTTTTCCAGGTGATCGCGACGCGACAGCATATTATTCAGGCGCGCTTCAAACAGGGCGTCGGTCAAATCGCTGGTATCAAAAACGAAGATATCCATCATCAGCTTCAGGTTTTCGATAGTAGGCTGGCAATAAAGCTGATTCAGTCGCTTAATACCTTCGGTTGGCATCGGCGTAAACAAACTCATGCCGCCCGTACCGCCGCCCATCAGCACCAGTTTGCCGACGCGCTCCGGCCAGTTAAGAGTGAACGCCACAGAACTGTGGCCGCCCATCGAGTTGCCCAGCAAGTGGATTTTGGCGATATCCAGTTGATCCACCACGCTTTTCAGGATTCGTGCATTAAGATCCGATCGCGAACCACTATTAACGATCGCATCGCTCTTACCCCAGCCCGGACAATCCAACAGGATCACCCGATAGCCCGCCTCTACCAGCGGATCGATATTGCGGCTGAAGTTCGCCCAGCCAGTAGCACCGGGGCCGGAACCATGCAGCAGGACAACAGTTTCGTCGCCTTGTCCGCAGTCATTAAAATGGATGCGCAGCGTTTTACCCGCTTCTTCTACATTCAGAAAACGGCTGGTGGCGGCTTCGGTTTGTGGCTGATAACTCATCATCTTCTCCTGCATATTCAGTTCTCTGTTCTGGCGCTTAACGAGCCAAATCCGGCAATCCACTCCGGGATTGGGCGGTAATAACGCCCTTCGCTACGCCAGTTGCCAAACGCAGAAATAGCGGCAAAAGCGGCGACCCAGGTTTTGATTTCATGTGTCGACTTTCCGGCAATGGCGGAAAGCTCTTCGTTACTGACGGCATCCAGTTCCTGTATGCGACCCTGCTCCAGCAAAGTCATGAACTGGTTATCCCAAATCGGGTTGAGCGGATGCAGAGTTCTCTGATCCTCAACAAACTTCTCAGCGGCGCTGATCACCCGTTGCTGACGCAATTCACGCTCACTGGCGGGTAAATCTTTCCCGCTCCCCAACAAACGGTCGCGCATATGGGCATCGGCTTTCGCCAGTTCTGGCACCGGCGGCTGATGGGAAAGCCCACCGGACCCAAGGAACAGCACGCGTTTATTGAGAGTGCTGGTGAAACGTCCAATGGCTTCACCCAACAAACGGGTACGCTGGAAACCAGGCAAAGGCGTGGCGACGCCGTTGATGAAAACAGGCAGAACTGGCACCTTATCCAGCCCGCCGAGCAGGAACTCCAGCGGCTGGGCGAACCCGTGGTCTACCTGCATACAGTAAGAAACGGCAAGATCGATCCCGCTCTTCATGACGGCATGCGCACAGGCCTCCGCCAGCTCCACAGGCACGGGCAGCTCTCCTGCTGCACTGCCGAAATCACCAATTGCCGTCGCCCCAACGCCTAAACAGAACGGCGGCATCACGTCATAGAAAAAACCGTTGTAGTGATCTGGTGCAAACAGCACCACCAGTTCAGGGGAGAAAGCCGCAATACGCTCGCGGGCGCTGGCAATCACGCCATTGACCTCATCGAGTACCTCTTGCGCCGGGTCGACATACCCCACCAGCGGCGAATGGGAAAGACAGTGAAGATAAGCGTGCATATCAGGCTACCTTTTCGACAGAAACGTCGGCATCAGGGCGAGTCAGCGTCATCACCGACGCCAGTTTATTCAGCGTATTGCCCAGAGTTTGCGGAATGGCGGTGGCGGCAACAAAGCGATCCGGGCGCATCACCACCAGCGAAGCATTGTGTTGTGCGAACCAGCTACGCAGGCGACCTTGCGTATCGCCCACGCGTAGCACGCCGTCGTGGTTATCCTGTGCGGTATGTATTTGCACTTCCGGCACCACCTGAATGAAGCGTGTGCCCAACGCGCGCCACTGCTGGATTTGCTCGTCGCTCATCCCCCACAGTGGATTGCATCCCCAGCCAATTACCGCGAAGTTCGCGCCGATCGCGTTATCGAGCAGCGTCACGTCGCCGTTTTCCAGCGTGACTTTCGGCTGAATAAACATCTTGCCGACCGGAGAGTGCTTCGCTTCGCCCTCACGCACCAGCGCACCGCCGTAATATTGCGGCATCGGCTTGAAGCGCATTTCGAGGAAGTAGCGTTTTACTGGCGGCAGATAATTCAGTAGCCAGGAAACGCCATCACGTAACGTACCCTGCCAGCGTTTCGGCGGAGCCAGCACGTTGCCCGCCGTCACGGACAGGTCAATCATCGCTTTGGCGTGATCGCGACGTTCTTGTTGATAGGTATCGAGCAGCGCATCACGGGCTTTCCCCTGGATAACCAACGCCAGTTTCCAGGCGAGGTTAAAGGCGTCGCGCATACCGCTGTTATAGCCCTGCCCCTGCCACACCGGCATGATGTGCGCGGCATCGCCCGCCAGCAGTACGCGATCGATACGAAAACGTTGCGCCAGTCGCGCGTTGTGGGTGTAGACACGCTGGCGAACCAATTCAACATTGTCCGGATTAGGCAGCACTTTGCTTAACAGCTTGCGCATATTTTGCGGCTCACGCAGCTGTTCTTCGGTTTCTCCCGGCATCACCATAAATTCAAAGCGACGTACCGCATGAGGCAACGCGGCAGAAACATACGGGCGCACTGGATCGCAACACAAATAGATATGCGGCGTACTTAACGGATCGTTGGCGATATCTACCACAATCCACTGATTTGGCGCGGTTTTACCTTCAAACGGCACATTCAGGGTGCGGCGAACAAAACTTGCCCCACCATCACAGGCCACCAGCCACTGGGCTTTGACCGTTTCCCGCTGCCCTTCAGCCGTTTTCAGGTGCAAGGTCACTTCGTCATCTTGCTGGCTGAAGGCCTCCAGCTCGCGGGAAAACAAGCAGCGCACATTCGGAAAACGCGACAACCCTTCCAGCATCACCGCATCGACCTGCGGCTGAATAAAAGCGTTACGGCGCGGCCAGCCAAATTCATCGGTCATTGGCTGAATATCAGCAAAACAGCGGCCTTTTGGGGTGAGAAAACGCATCGCATGCCACGGCGTAGTGTGCGGCAGAACATTATCGACCAGGCCAACCGACTGCATGGTGCGCAGCGCCTCGTCATCAATACCAATCGCACGGGGGTAGTCGATCAACTTATCGAGTTTCTCCACCACCAGCACGTCAATGCCCATCTGGCCGAGATAGTTCGCCATCATCAGCCCGACCGGACCGGCACCAGCGATCGCCACCTGAACGTTATGGTTAACAGCAGGCTGGATGTCAGGGTGTTGTATTGCCATTTCAGTACCTCACGACTCGGACAAAATGCCGTTGCGCGCACAGTACGGCGCAACTTATTTTGTTAAAAACATGTAAATGATTTTTTATTGTTCGCTCAGTATAGGAAGGGTGTTTTCGGCTACAATCAAAACATGCCCGAATGTGCACCAGGTGCACAACGTTGTTTTAACTATAGAAATGTCAATTAATATGCAGAACGATGAGCAGGCGGAATACAAAACCGTGCGCGGATTAACCCGCGGTCTAATGTTATTAAATATGTTAAATAAACTTGACGGCGGTGCCAGCGTCGGGCTGCTGGCGGAACTCAGCGGTCTGCATCGCACCACTGTGCGGCGACTGCTGGAGACGTTACTGGAAGAGGGATATGTCCGGCGCAGTATCTCCGATGACAGTTTTCGTCTGACCATCAAAGTGCGGCAATTAAGCGAAGGGTTTCGTGACGAACAGTGGATTTCTGCACTGGCGGCCCCGCTGCTGGGCGAGCTGTTGCGCGAAGTGGTATGGCCGACAGATGTGTCCACGCTGGATGTTGATGCAATGGTGGTACGCGAAACCACTCACCGTTTCAGTCGATTATCCTTTCACCGGGCAATGGTCGGGCGGCGTTTACCGCTCCTGAAAACCGCCTCGGGCCTGACCTGGCTGGCCTTTTGCCCGGAACAAGAACGCAAGGAATTAATCGAAATGTTAGCCGCCCGCCCCGGTGATGACTATCAACTGGCACGGGAACCGTTAAAGCTGGAAGCCATTCTGGCGCGCGCGCGCAAAGAGGGGTACGGACAGAACTACCGCGGCTGGGATCAGGAGGAGAAGATCGCCTCTATCGCCGTACCGCTGCGCAGTGAACAACGGGTGATTGGCTGTCTGAATCTGGTGTATATGGCGAGCGCAATGACCATCGAACAGGCGGCAGAAAAACATCTTCCGGCGCTGCAACGGGTAGCAAAACAGATCGAAGAAGGGGTTGAATCGCAGGCTATTCTGGTGGCCGGACGGCGAAGTGGCGTGCATTTGCGTTAACGCCGCCGAATGGCGAAAAACCTTCCGTGGTATGGCATGATAGCATTCGGAAGAAAGTGAATTCAGGGTGGTGAATGTGAAACCAGTAACGCTATACGATGTCGCAGAGTATGCCGGAGTCTCTTATCAGACCGTTTCCCGCGTGGTGAATCAGGCCAGCCACGTTTCTGCGAAAACGCGGGAAAAAGTGGAAGCGGCAATGGCGGAGCTGAATTACATTCCCAACCGCGTGGCACAACAACTGGCGGGCAAACAGTCGTTGCTGATTGGCGTTGCCACCTCCAGTCTGGCCCTGCACGCGCCGTCACAAATTGTCGCGGCGATTAAATCCCGCGCTGACCAACTGGGTGCCAGCGTGGTGGTGTCGATGGTAGAACGAAGCGGCGTCGATGCCTGTAAAGCGGCGGTACACAACCTTCTCGCGCAACGCGTTAGCGGTCTGATCATCAACTATCCGCTGGATGAACAAGATGCCATTGCGGTGGAAGCCGCCTGTGGTAACGTGCCAGCGTTATTCCTTGATGTCTCCGACCAGGCCCCCATCAACAGTATTATTTTTTCCCATGAAGACGGTACGCGGCTTGGCGTGGAGCATTTGGTCGCATTAGGTCACCAGCAAATCGCGCTGTTAGCGGGCCCATTAAGTTCTGTCTCGGCGCGTCTGCGTCTGGCGGGCTGGCACAAATATCTCACACGCAATCAAATTCAGCCGATAGCAGAACGGGAAGGCGACTGGAGCGCCATGTCCGGTTTTCAACAAACCATGCAGATGCTGAATGAGGGGATCATTCCCACCGCGATGCTGGTTGCCAACGATCAGATGGCGTTGGGCGCAATGCGCGCCATTACCGAGTTCGGGCTGCGCGTCGGCGCGGATATCTCGGTAGTGGGATACGACGATACCGAAGACAGCTCATGTTATATCCCGCCGTTAACCACCATCAAACAGGATTTTCGTCTGCTGGGGAAAACCAGCGTAGACCGCTTGCTGCAACTTTCTCAGGGGCAGGCGGTGAAGGGAAATCAGCTACTGCCCGTCTCACTGGTGAAAAGAAAAACCACCCTGCCACCCAATACGCAAACCGCCTCTCCCCGCGCGTTGGCCGATTCATTAATGCAGCTGGCAAGGCAAATTTCCCGTCTGGAAAGCGGACAGTGAGCGCAACGCAATTAATGTGAGTCAGCTCACTCATTAGGCCCCCAAGGCTTTACACTCTATGCGTCAGGCTCGTATGTTGTGTGAAATTGTGAGCGGATAACAATTTCACACAGGATACAGCTATGACCATGATTACGGATTCACTGGCCGTCGTATTACAACGTCGTGACTGGGAAAACCCTGGCGTTACCCAACTTAATCGCCTTGCGGCACATCCCCCTTTCGCCAGCTGGCGTAATAGCGAAGAGGCCCGCACCGATCGCCCTTCCCGGCAGTTGCGCAGCCTGAATGGTGAGTGGCAATTTGCCTGGTTTCCGGCACCAGAAGCGGTGCCGGAAAGCTGGCTCGAGTGCGATCTTCCTGATGCCGATTGCGTATCAGTGCCATCAAACTGGCAGATGCACGGTTACGACGCGCCCATCTACACCAACGTGACCTATCCCATTGCGGTCAATCCGCCATTTGTTCCCACGGAGAATCCGACAGGCTGTTACTCGCTCACATTTAATGTTGATGAAAGCTGGCTACAGGAAGGCCAGACGCGAATTATTTTTGATGGCGTTAACTCGGCGTTTCATCTGTGGTGCAACGGTCGCTGGGTCGGTTACGGCCAGGACAGCCGTTTGCCGTCTGAATTTGACCTGAGCGCCTTTTTACACGCCGGAGAAAACCGCCTCGCCGTTATGGTGCTGCGCTGGAGTGACGGTAGTTATCTGGAAGATCAGGATATGTGGCGAATGAGCGGCATTTTCCGTGACGTCTCGTTGCTGCATAAACCGACCACACAAATCAGCGATTTCCATGTTGCCACTCGCTTTAATGATGATTTCAGCCGCGCTGTACTGGAGGCTGAAGTTCAGATGTGCGGCGAGTTGCGCGATGAGCTACGGGTGACGGTTTCTTTGTGGCAGGGTGAAACGCAGGTCGCCAGCGGCACCGCGCCTTTCGGCGGTGAAATTATCGATGAACGTGGTGGTTATGCCGATCGCGTCACCCTACGTCTGAACGTCGAAAACCCGGCGCTGTGGAGCGCCGAAATCCCGAATCTCTATCGTGCGGTGGTTGAACTGCACACCACCGACGGCAAGCTGATTGAAGCAGAAGCCTGCGATGTCGGTTTCCGCGAGGTGCGGATTGAAAATGGCCTGCTGCTGCTGAATGGCAAGCCGTTGCTGATTCGCGGCGTTAACCGTCACGAGCATCATCCTCTGCATGGTCAGGTCATGGATGAGCAGACGATGGTGCAGGATATCCTGCTGATGAAGCAGAACAACTTTAACGCCGTGCGCTGTTCGCATTATCCGAACCATCCGCTGTGGTACACGCTGTGCGACCGCTACGGCCTGTACGTGGTGGATGAAGCCAACATTGAAACCCACGGCATGGTGCCAATGAATCGTCTGACCGATGATCCGCGCTGGTTACCCGCGATGAGCGAACGCGTAACGCGAATGGTGCAGCGCGATCGTAATCACCCGAGTGTGATCATCTGGTCGCTGGGGAATGAATCAGGCCACGGCGCTAATCACGACGCACTCTATCGCTGGATTAAATCTGTCGATCCTTCCCGCCCGGTGCAGTATGAAGGCGGCGGAGCCGACACCACGGCAACCGATATTATTTGCCCGATGTACGCGCGCGTGGATGATGACCAGCCCTTCCCGGCTGTGCCGAAATGGTCCATCAAAAAATGGCTTTCGCAGCCTGGAGAAATGCGCCCACTGATCCTTTGCGAATACGCCCACGCGATGGGTAACAGTCTTGGCGGCTTCGCTAAATACTGGCAGGCGTTTCGTCAGTACCCCCGTTTACAGGGCGGCTTCGTCTGGGACTGGGTGGATCAGTCGCTGATTAAATATGATGAAAACGGTAATCCTTGGTCGGCTTACGGCGGTGATTTTGGCGATACGCCAAACGATCGCCAGTTCTGCATGAACGGTCTGGTCTTTGCCGACCGCACGCCGCATCCAGCGCTGACAGAAGCAAAACACCAGCAGCAGTTTTTCCAGTTCCGTTTATCCGGGCAAACCATCGAAGTGACCAGCGAATACCTGTTCCGTCATAGCGATAACGAGCTCCTGCACTGGATGGTGGCGCTGGATGGCAAGCCGCTGGCAAGCGGTGAAGTGCCTCTGGATGTCGCTCCACAAGGTAAACAGGTGATTGAACTGCCTGAACTACCGCAGCCGGAGAGCGCCGGGCAACTCTGGCTCACAGTACGCGTAGTACAACCGAACGCGACCGCATGGTCAGAAGCCGGACACATCAGCGCCTGGCAACAGTGGCGACTGGCGGTAAACCTCAGCGTGACACTCCCCTCCGCGCCCCACGCCATCCCGCAACTGACCACCAGCGAAACGGATTTTTGCATCGAGCTGGATAATAAGCGTTGGCAATTTAACCGCCAGTCAGGCTTTCTTTCACAGATGTGGATTGGCGATGAAAAACAACTGCTGACGCCGCTGCGCGATCAGTTCACCCGTGCACCGCTGGATAACGACATTGGCGTAAGTGAAGCGACCCGCATTGACCCTAACGCCTGGGTCGAACGCTGGAAGGCGGCGGGCCATTACCAGGCCGAAGCGGCGTTGTTGCAGTGCACGGCAGATACACTTGCCGACGCGGTGCTGATTACCACTGTCCACGCCTGGCAGCATCAGGGGAAAACCTTATTTATCAGCCGGAAAACCTACCGTATCGATGGACACGGTGAGATGGTCGTCAGTGTGGATGTTGAAGTAGCGAGCGATACACCTCATCCGGCGCGGATTGGCCTGACCTGCCAGCTGGCGCAGGTCGCAGGGCGGGTAAACTGGCTCGGATTAGGGCCGCAAGAAAACTATCCCGACCGCCTTACTGCGGCCTGTTTTGACCGCTGGGATCTGCCATTGTCAGACATGTATACCCCGTACGTCTTCCCGAGCGAAAACGGTCTGCGCTGCGGGACGCGCGAATTGAATTATGGCCCACACCAGTGGCGCGGCGACTTCCAGTTCAACATCAGCCGCTACAGCCAACAACAACTGATGGAAACCAGCCATCGCCATCTGCTGCACGCGGAAGAAGGCACATGGCTGAATATCGACGGTTTCCATATGGGGATTGGTGGCGACGACTCCTGGAGCCCGTCAGTGTCGGCAGAATTTCAACTGAGCGCAGGTCGCTATCATTACCAGTTGATCTGGTGCCAAAAATAATAATAACCGGGCAGGCTATGCCTGCCCGTATTTCGCGTAAGGAAATCCATTATGTTCTATTTAAAAAACACAAACTTTTGGATGTTCGGCTTATTCTTTTTCTTTTACTTTTTTATCATGGGAGCCTACTTCCCGTTTTTCCCGATTTGGCTACATGACATCAACCATATCAACAAAAGTGATACGGGTATTATTTTTGCCGCTATTTCTCTGTTCTCGCTATTATTCCAACCGCTGTTTGGTCTGCTTTCTGACAAACTCGGGCTGCGTAAATACCTGCTGTGGATTATTACCGGCATGTTAGTGATGTTTGCGCCGTTCTTTATTTTTATCTTCGGGCCACTGTTACAATACAACATTTTAGTAGGATCGATTGTTGGTGGTATTTATCTTGGCTTTTGTTTTAACGCCGGTGCGCCAGCAGTAGAGGCATTTATCGAGAAAGTCAGCCGTCGCAGTAATTTCGAATTTGGTCGCGCGCGGATGTTTGGCTGTGTTGGCTGGGCGCTGTGTGCCTCGATTGTCGGCATCATGTTCACCATCAATAACCAGTTTGTTTTCTGGCTGGGTTCTGGCTGTGCGCTCATCCTCGCCGTTTTGCTCTTTTTTGCCAGAACGGATGCCCCTTCTTCCGCCACGGTTGCCAATGCGGTAGGTGCCAACCATTCGGCTTTTAGCCTTAAGCTGGCGCTGGAATTGTTCAGACAGCCCAAACTGTGGTTTTTGTCGCTCTATGTTATTGGCGTTTCCTGTACCTACGATGTTTTTGACCAACAGTTTGCTAATTTCTTTACTTCGTTTTTTACCTCCAGTGAACAGGGTACGCGGGTATTTGGCTACGTAACGACAATGGGCGAATTACTTAACGCCTCGATTATGTTCTTTGCGCCGCTGATTATTAATCGCATCGGTGGGAAAAACGCCCTGCTGCTGGCTGGCACTATAATGTCTGTACGCATTATTGGCTCATCGTTCGCCACCTCAGCGCTGGAAGTGGTTATTCTGAAAACGCTGCATATGTTTGAAGTACCGTTCCTGCTGGTGGGCTGCTTTAAATATATTACCAGCCAGTTTGAAGTGCGTTTTTCAGCGACGATTTATCTGGTCTGTTTCTGCTTCTTTAAGCAACTGGCGATGATTTTTATGTCTGTACTGGCGGGCAATATGTATGAAAGCATCGGTTTCCAGGGCGCTTATCTGGTGCTGGGTCTGGTGGCACTGGGCTTCACCTTGATTTCCGTGTTCACACTTAGCGGCCCCGGCCCGCTTTCTCTGCTGCGTCGCCAGGTGAATGAAGTCGCTTAAGCAATTAATGTCGGATGCGGCGCGAGCGCCTTATCCGACCAACACATCAGGACGGAATGATCGAAATGAACATGCCAATGACCGAAAGAATAAAAGCAGGCAAGCTATTTACCGATATGTGCGAAGGCTTACCTGAAAAAAGACTTCGTGGGAAAACATTAATGTATGAGTTTAATCACTCGCATCCATCAGAAGTTGAAAAAAGGGAAAGCCTGATTAAAGAAATGTTTGCCACGGTAGGGGAAAACGCCTGGATAGAACCACCCGTCTATTTCTCTTACGGTTCCAACATCCATATAGGCCGCAATTTTTACGCAAATTTCAATTTAACCATTGTCGACGACTACACGGTAACGATCGGTGATAACGTACTGATTGCACCCAATGTTACTCTTTCCGTTACGGGACACCCGGTACACCATGAATTAAGAAAAAACGGTGAGATGTTCTCTTTTCCGATAACGATTGGCAATAACGTCTGGATCGGAAGTCATGTGGTTATTAATCCAGGCGTCACCATCGGGGATAATTCTGTTATTGGCGCGGGTAGTGTCGTCACAAAAGACATTCCACCAAACGTCGTGGCTGCTGGCGTTCCTTGTCGGGTTATTCGCGAAATAAACGACCGGGATAAGCAATATTATTTCAAAGATTACAAAGTTGAATCGTCAGTTTAAATTATAAAAATTGCCTGATGCGCTACGCTTATCAGGCCTACGAGTTCAGTGATCTACATTGGCCGCATCCGGCATGAACAAAGCGCAGGAACAAGCGTCGCATCATGCCTCTTTGACCCACAGCTGCGGAAAACGTGCTGGTGCAAAACGCAGGGTTATGATCATCAGCCCAACGACGCATAGCGCATGAAACGCCCAGTCCATTAGGTAATTGCCACTGATACTACGCAGCACGCCAGAAAACCAGGGGGCAAGCCCGGCAATGACAAAACCAATCCCCTGCATAAACGCCACTAACTTGCCAGCAATAGTCGGTTGCGGAGAGTGGTCGAGCGCCAGCAGCAAACAGAGCGGAAACGCGCCGCCCAGACCTAAACCACACACCATCGCCCACAAGACCGGCAATTGCAGCGGCAGCCAGATAAAGCCGCAGAAACCCACCAGTTGTAACGCCAGCGCCAACAGCAAAAGTTTGCGCCGATCCTGATGGCGAGCCATAGCAGGCATCAGTAACGCCCCTGTGGCTTGCCCAAGCGTCATCAATGCCAGCAAGGAACCGCTGTACTGCGCGCTGGCACCAATCTCAATATAGAAAGCGGGTAACCAGGCAATCAGGCTAGCGTAACCACCGTTAATCAGACCGAAGTAAAGGCCCAGCGTCCACGCGCGGGGAGTGAATACCACGCGAACCGGAGTGGTTGTTGTCCTGTGGGAAGAGGCGGTCTGGCGGGCGTTTTGCCACCACCAGGCGAAGAACGCAACAACGGCAGGCAGCGCCCACCAGGCGAGTGTTTGATACCAGGTTTCGCTATGTTGAACTAACCAGGGCGTCACGGCGGCGCCAAGTCCCCCACCTCCCATTAGTGCTGCGGACCACAGCCCCATCACCAGTGGCGTTCGCTGCTGAAACCGCCGTTTAATCACCGAAGGCATCACCGCCTGAATGATGCCGATCCCCACCCCACCAAGCAGTGCGCTGCTAAGCAGCAGCGCACTTTGGGGGTAAAGCTCACGCATCAATGCACCGACGGCAATCAGCAACAAACTGATGGCGACGCTGCGACGTTCACTGACATGCTGATGAAGCCAGCTTCCGGCCAGTGCCAGCCCGCCCATGGTGACCACCGGCAGAGCGGTCAACAGGGCAGCCACGCTAAAGCTCATTCCGCTCGCCTGGCGCAATTGCGGTAGCAGTGGCCCGACGGAGGTGAGCAGTGGTCGCATATTAAGACCAATCAGCACCAGAACCAGCAGCATCGTGAACGTCTTTTGATGGTTGCGCATGGCTGTCAGAACGGTTTGGTCGGCAGATATTTACCATCTAAGGTGATGACCGCACGTTCGCCACCTTCCGGGTCCGCCACTTTCTTAACGTCGAGTTTGAAGTTAATCGCGCTGATAATGCCATCGCCAAACTTCTCATGAACCAACGCTTTCAGGGTTGTGCCGTACACCTGCAACATTTCATAGAAACGATACATCGTTGGGTCGGTTGGAATACGGTCATCAATGCAGCCACGCAGTGGCACAGTTTGTAATAACAGAATGGCGTCTTCGTCGAGATCCAGTTTCGCCCCGACCAGGCGGGCGGCGTCGGCAGGAAGCGCCTGCTGCCCCAGCAAAGCCGCGGTTACAAAGGCTTCTGCCAGACCGGTGCCGTTGGCAATCTCGGCAAATGAGAGATCTTTTTTAGCTTTGCTGAGCAAAATGGCATCGGCAAGATCAAGACGAATATTGCGGTTAATTTGCGACTGAATCATGGTGGATCTCCTGATGGTTTAAAAATAAGGTTACGCTGCGGTCGGCTGGCGTAGCGGTATGGCACAAACGCGAGGATTCGCTGCCAGTGGCACAAACTGGCGGGTTGCGCCGTCAAAAGCTGCGATGCTGCCGCTTTCAATGTCGTAGACCCAGCCGTGCAGGGCGATCCGCCCCTCTTCGAGCGCCAGGCGCACCGATGGATGAGTTTGCAAATTAGCCAACTGAGCAATGACGTTTTCACGTACCATCGCCGCAGCTTTTGACGGTAAATCGGGATGCGGGCGCGCCTCATTAACGACGCGGGCTGAATCGGCATAACGCAGCCAGTGGGAGACGGCAGGCATATGGTCCATGCACTGACAGCTGGCAATGGCAGTCATCGCCCCACAGTTGGAATGACCACAAATCACAATGTCAGAGACCCGAAGCGCAGCGACGGCATACTCCACCGAAGCAGAAACGCCACCGGGTTCCGGCCCGTAGGAAGGGACGATATTGCCTGCGTTGCGAATAACGAACAGATCGCCAGGCTCACGTTGCGTCACCAGCTCAGGGACCAGACGGCTATCAGAGCATGAGATAAAAAGGGTGCGCGGGCTTTGCTGTGTCGCCAGCTGTTTAAACAAGGCTTCCCGCTTCGGAAATGCCTCGCGCTGGAATTTAAGGAATCCATCAATAATCTCTTTCACCGTTAACCTCTGTCTGTCTCTGGAATGAGAGGCAGACTACTCGCCGATTGTCATAAGGTAAAAGACTCATTTATGATGAGTTCTATTGGATTTACTTATAGGTTGGCGAATGCTCTCTCGACATATCAATTACTTTCTTGCCGTGGCTGAACATGGCAGCTTCACCCGTGCAGCCAGTGCGTTGCACGTCTCCCAGCCTGCGCTTTCCCAGCAGATTCGCCAGTTAGAGGAAAGTTTGGGCGTGCCGCTGTTTGACCGTAGCGGGCGAACGATTCGTCTCACTGATGCGGGGGAAGTCTGGCGACAGTACGCCAGCCGGGCGTTACAGGAACTGGGGGCGGGTAAACGGGCGATTCATGATGTTGCCGATCTGACGCGAGGATCGCTGCGTATCGCCGTCACCCCCACCTTTACGAGCTACTTTATCGGCCCCTTAATGGCGGATTTCTATGCGCGCTACCCCGGCATCACGCTCCAGCTACAGGAAATGTCGCAGGAGAAAATCGAAGATATGCTTTGCCGCGACGAGCTGGACGTTGGGATTGCCTTCGAGCCTGTGCATTCGCCGGAGCTGGAGGCAATTCCTTTACTGACAGAAAGTTTAGCGTTGGTGGTGGCGAAACATCATCCGCTGGCTGACCAGGAACAGGTGGCATTGCGTCGCTTGCATGATGAAAAACTGGTCCTGCTCAGCGCGGAATTTGCCACCAGAGAGCAAATTGACCACTACTGCGAGAAAGCGGGGCTGCATCCACAGGTGGTGATAGAGGCGAACTCAATTAGCGCGGTTCTGGAGCTGATTCGCCGCGCTTCCCTTTCCACATTGTTACCAGCAGCGATTGCCACACAACATGATGGGCTTAAAGCGATTTCTCTTGCCCCGCCACTACTGGAGAGAACGGCGGTTTTGTTGCGGCGGAAAAATAGCTGGCAGACAGCCGCCGCGAAGGCATTTTTGCACATGGCGTTGGAAGAATGTGCGGATGTTGGCGGGAATGAATCACGGTAGCCACTGACACAGGTCAGCGGCTGGAATTGCCTGATGCGCTACGCTTATCAGGCCTACGAGTTCAGTGCAAGGCGTTCACGCCGCATCCGGCATAAACTACAGCTGGCAGACAGCCGCCGCGAAGGCATTTTTGCACATGGCATTGGAAGAATGCGCGGATGTTGGCGGGAATGAATCGCGGTAGCCGCTGACACAGATCAGCGGCTGGAATTGCCTGATGCGCTACGCTTATCAGGCCTACGAGTTCAGTGCTCTACGTAGGCCGGATAAGGCGTTCACGCCGCATCCGGCATAAACTACGCTCGCTGTAACCCAGCCGATCAACGTTTGTAATCGATGGCTTCTGGCTGCTCCAGATACACCGTTGTTTGTGCCGGTTGTGTGCTGGCAATCACTTTACCGCCACGTACCGAATAACGTACCGGAACCTGACGGCGCAGCGCATCAAATCCATTTTCAGCCGGCAGGATAATCAGGTTGGCGCTGTTTCCGGCGGCAATGCCGTAATCCTGCAAATTCAACGTCCTGGCGCTGTGGTGGGTGATTAAATTCAGGCCATCGTTAATCTGCCCATAGCCCATCAGCTGGCAAACATGCAGCCCCATATGCAGCACTTGCAGCATATTCGCCGTTCCCAGCGGATACCACGGATCGAAGACATCATCGTGACCAAAGCAGACGTTAATGCCAGACTCCAGCATCTCTTTAACGCGCGTGATGCCGCGACGTTTTGGATACGTATCGAAACGTCCTTGCAGATGAATATTGACCAGCGGGTTGGCGACAATGTTAATACCGGACATTTTCAGCAAGCGGAACAGGCGTGAGGTATACGCCCCATTATAGGAGTGCATTGCCGTGGTGTGGCTGGCGGTGACTCGCGCGCCCATGCCTTCACGGTGCGCCAGGGCAGCAACGGTTTCGACAAAGCGTGACTGTTCATCATCGATCTCATCACAGTGAACGTCGATGAGACGGTCGTATTTTTGCGCCAGGGCGAAGGTTTTATGCAGCGACTCCACGCCGTATTCACGGGTAAATTCAAAATGCGGAATCGCCCCCACTACGTCCGCCCCTAAGCGTAACGCCTCTTCCAGTAACGCTTCACCGTTGGGATACGACAAAATCCCTTCCTGCGGGAAGGCGACGATTTGTAGATCAATCCACGGCGCGACTTCCTGCTTCACTTCCAGCATTGCTTTCAGCGCAGTCAGCGTTGCATCCGAAACATCGACATGGGTACGCACATGCTGAATGCCGTTGGCAATCTGCCATTTCAGCGTTTGCCAGGCGCGTTGTTTCACATCGTCATGGGTTAATAACGCTTTGCGCTCGGCCCAGCGTTCAATGCCTTCAAACAGCGTGCCGGACTGATTCCAGTTCGGTTGCCCGGCGGTTTGCGTGGTGTCCAGGTGAATATGCGGCTCCACAAACGGCGGTAAAACTAAACCTTGTTCGGCATCCAGGCTGTTTTCAGTTATGGGCATCACACCGGATTGCGCGTCAATAGCGCTGATTTTTCCGTCCTGCAGATGAATCTGCCACAGCCCCTCTTTGCCGGGTAACCGGGCGTTACTAATTGTTTGTAAAGCGTTATTCGACACTGTTAGCCTCCACATGCGTCATTGCAGCTGTCGTTTTACGATTCAAAATCGGGTTAAGGATCAGATAGCTCAGCGCGCCACCTAATACCGCGTTGACCGGAACAATACCCGGTAACCAGTGGCCTGCGGCAATCCCCAGCGCGACCGCCAGAATCGCCACCCAATTGACACTCATCATACGCGTGGTCGCAAAGTGCTCATAGCGGCGACGGTTCATCAGATAGTCGGCGATGATCACGCCGCCCACCGGAGGAATAGCTGCCGAAAGGAAGGTCAGCCAGCCGACAAAATTGTTATACAGCCATAGTGCGCAGACCGTACCGATAATACCGTTAATCACCGAAAGGGTTTTGCTCGACATACCGGTAATGTTGGCGAAACCTAAACCCGACGCATAGAGCGCGTTATCGTTGGTGGTCCAGATATTCAGCCCCAGCACCACAATCGCAGGCAGCAGCAGGCCCTGAGCAATCATCACATCAGAGATATCCGCCATCCCCAGTGCCGCAGCGCCCGCTGCACCGAAAATAAACATCAACGAGTTGCCGAGGAAAAAGGCCACCATCGCCACCAGCACCGCCAGTTTGGCATTGCGACCAAACCGGACAAAGTCAGCGGTGAGCGTACCCGCGCTGATAAATGACCCCACAACCAGCGCCAGTGCGACATTGAAATCTAACGGTTGTGCGGGGACGACCGCTTTTAATGCGTCCAGGCCGCCCATGCCGTTAACGGCCAGCCACACGGAATAACCGCCAAGGCAGGCGATAGCCGGAACCGCAATCACCGAAAGAACCGTCAGCGCCGAAATGCCAAAGAAGACGGTGACGGTCATCAGTAAACCGGAGACGGCAATCAGCAAATTAATATCCAGCCCGGTTGCCTTGCCCACCGGAATGGCAAACATCGCCACGCCAACGCCAAACCAGCCAACCTGGGTGCCTCCCAGCAGCAGTGAAGGCAGCCATGAGCCTTTAACACCAAACGAGAAACGAGCAAGAAGATGAGTGGTCAGGCCGGTTTTTGCGCCAATGTAACCAAGAAATGAAGTGTAAATACCGAGGAGAAGATTACCGATGAGAACTGCGAGGAAGAAATCATGATAGCTAAGACCGGTTCCGAGAGTGCCGCCGGTCCACATACTGGCGGAAAAGAAGGTTAATCCCAGCATGACGAACGTCAATGCCAATACCCCTTTCCGCGCCGACTGCGGGACTGGCCCCTGGCTAAAGTTGTTATCTTGCGACACGAAATTCCCCCTTTTTGCTGTTTGAAACCCAAAAAATCCGCCGCATTCTATTCATCTGAAGATAAAAAGCAATCGTTTTCGTGGGGAAATATATTTTTTATATGAATGAGTGCAAAAAGGTGAGGGAAAAATTATCGGTGTAAAAACAGTGGGTAGGCATAATAAGACGCGGTAAGCGTCGCATCAGGCATCGGCGCATGGTGTCGGATGCGGCGCGAGCGCCTTATCCGACCTACGGTTCAGACCTGTAGGCATGATAAGACGCGCCTGCGTCGCATCTGGCGTCTGCGCACGGTGTCGGATGCGGCGCGAGCGCCTTATCCGACCTACGGTTCAGACCTGTAGGCATGATAAGACGCGTCTGCGTCGCATCAGGCATCGGCGCACGGTGTCGGATGCGCCGCGAGCGCCTTATCCGACCTACGGTTCAGGCCTGTAGGCATGATAAGACGCGCCAACGTCGCATCAGGCATCTGCGCACGGTGTCGGATGCGGCGCAAGCGCCTTATCCGACCTACGGTTCAGACCTGTAGGCATGATAAGACGCGTCTGCGTCGCATCAGGCATCGGCGCACGGTGTCGGATGCGCCGCGAGCCTTATCCGACAATACCTTACTCTTCCATCGCCTGGCGGATTTGATCCAACGACGAAGGATCATCAATGGTCGTCAGATCCCCTGGATCGCGTCCTTCACAAATCGCCTGGATCGTGCGGCGCAGCATTTTTCCGGATCGCGTTTTTGGCAATTGCGAGACAAACCAGACGTGCGCCGGGCGGCCAAAGTTGCCAATCTGGCTATCCACCAGCGCCATAATCGCCTTCTCTTGCGAGTGCGCCACCTCACGATCTTCCAGACTGTCGCTCTCTTTCGGAATGACAAACGCCACCGCCACCTGCCCTTTCAGCGCATCTTTCACCCCAACTACCGCCACTTCGGCAACGCCCGGATGACTGGAGATACTCTCTTCAATCTCGCGCGTCCCCAGCCGATGTCCGGCAACGTTAATCACATCGTCAGTGCGCCCGAGAATAAAGTGATAACCGTCAGCATCGCGGATGCCCCAGTCAAAGGTGGCGTACACCGGACGGGAAAACAGCGACCAGTAAGTCTTCACAAAGCGGTCGTCGTCGCCCCAGATAGTCTGAATACACCCCGGCGGCAATGGCCCTTCCACCACCAGCATCCCTTTCTCATTGACGCCACACGGTTCGCCGGTGACTTCATTGAGCAACTGCACGTTATAGCCATACATCGGCACGCCGGGGCTTCCCAGACGCGTCGGCCTGTCGTCCAGACCGCGAGCAATCGCCATAATCGGCCAGCCGGATTCGGTCTGCCAGTAGTTGTCGATGACCGGCACATCCAGCGTATTGCTCACCCAACTGGCGGTCGGCTCGTCCAGCGGTTCTCCAGCCAGATAGAGCACTTCCAGCGACGAGAGATCGTGTTTGCGAATTTCAGCGGTAGGGAATTTTTTCAGCACGCGAATGGCGGTCGGCGCTGAGAACATCCGGCTAACCTGATATTTCTCGACGATTTTCCACCACACGCCGCAGTCCGGCCAGGTCGGTAATCCTTCGTAAACGATAGTCGCCATCCCCGCCAGCAGCGGCGCGTAGACGATATACGAATGCCCCACCACCCAGCCGATATCCGAAGCACAAAAGAACACACCGCCCGCTTTGCCGCCAAAAATGGTGTCCATCGAGGTCGCCAGCGCCACCGCATATCCGCCGACGTCACGCTGCACGCCTTTAGGTTTGCCGGTGGTGCCGGAGGTGTAGAGAATGCAGGAGGTTTCGTTGGATTCCAGCCACGCCACCGGCACCCGCGCGCCGATGTGTTGATGGCGCAACGACGCGAAATCGACATCCCGCCCGCTAACGCGCGCCATTTTCGCCAGCCCGCGATCCACCAGCAAAACGTGGCGCGGCTGGTGCTGCGCCTGACTTATCGCATCGTCGAGCAATTTTTTATAGGGAATGATTTTGCCACCGCGCGCTCCGGCATCTGCCGAGACAATCAGCACCGGTTTAGCGTCATCAATTCGCGCCGCCACGCTGTGCGAGGCAAAACCACCAAATACCACCGAATGAATAGCGCCAATGCGCGCGCAGGCCAGCAGGATAATATGCGCTTCGGCAATCATCGGCATATACACCAGCACCCGATCGCCACGCTGCACGCCCAGTGAGCGCAGCATTGACGCCACCGCGTTCACTTCGTCATGCAGCTGGCGAAAGGTAAAGGTGCGCTCTTCTTCTGTTTCCGAAGAGACGGCAATCAGCGCCAGCGCCTCTGGCTGTTTCTCCAGCCAGCGGTCGATGGCGTTGTGGCACAAGTTGGTTCGGCCTTCACAAAACCAACGGGCAAACGGCGGATTGCTGTGATCGAGCGTTTGCGTAAAGGGCGTCTGCCAGTCAATACGCCGGGCCTGCTCGGCCCAGAACTGCTCCGGTTCGTTAATCGAACGCTGATAAAATTCGCTAAAAGACATAATGCTCTCCTGTTGAACTTACGCCTTACCGCTGTTTGCTTAAATGACGTACAGGTCGAGATACTCATTGACCGGCATCTGTTCCAGGCGAGTTCTGTCGAGAGAAACCTCCAGAATGCGCTGCTGTTGGCGAGTCGGGAACTGGCGCGCGAGATTGATTTTGAATTTATCGACCAGTTTCGGAATACCATCCTGACGGCGGCGAGCATGACCAATTGGGTACTCCACCACCACTTCTTCAAATCGTGTGCCGTCGGTGAACTCAAGGGTAATGGCATTGGCGATGGCGCGTTTTTCCGGGTCGTGGTAGTCAGCGGTAAATGCCGGATCTTCAAAGCAATTGATCTTCTCGCGCAGGGCGTCAATGCGTTTATCTTGCGCAACGTTGTCCTCGTAATCTGCCGCCGTTAAGCGCCCGAATAGCAGCGGGATCGCCACCATGTACTGAATGCAGTGATCGCGGTCTGCCGGGTTATTGAGCGGCCCTTTTTTGTCGATGATGCGAATACAGGCTTCGTGGGTGCGAATGGTCACTTTTTCGATATCCGCCGCCGTTTTGCCTGCTGCCTGCATCTGTTCATAGAGCGTCATCGCTGCTTCAACGGCCGTCTGGGAGTGGAACTCCGCCGGGAAGGAGATTTTGAACAGCACATTTTCCATCACGTAAGAACCGTACGGACGCTGGAAGCGGAACGACTCACCTTTAAAGGAGACGTCGTAGAAACCCCACACTGGCGCAGTCAGGGCTGACGGGTAACCCATTTCGCCCGTTTTCGCCATCAGTGCCAGACGTACCGCGCGGGAAGTGGCATCGCCCGCCGCCCAGGATTTACGCGTGCCGGTGTTCGGCGCATGGCGATAAGTGCGCAGCGACTGACCGTCCACCCACGCCAGCGAAACAGCGTTGAGAATTTCCTCGCGGGTCAGGCCGAGCATTTCGGCGACCACGGCGGTGGAAGCCACTTTCACTAACAGAACGTGGTCGAGACCGACGCGGTTAAAGGAGTTTTCCAGCGCGATGCAGCCCTGAATTTCATGGGCTTTGATCATTGCGGTCAGCACCTGTTTCATGGTCAACGGCGCTTTGCCGCTGGCGACCGCATTGCGCGAAAGCCAGTCCGCCGTTGCCAGAATGCCACCGAGGTTGTCGGAAGGATGGCCCCACTCCGCCGCCAGCCAGGTATCGTTGAAATCGAGCCAGCGGATCATCGCGCCGATGTTAAATGCCGCCTGGACGGGGTCGAGCTGGAACTGAGTTCCGGGGACGCGCACGCCGTTGGGTACGACGGTGCCGGGGACAATTGGCCCCAACAGTTTTTTACAGGCCGGGTATTCGAGAGCTTCCAGACCGCAGCCGAGCGTGTCGAGCAGGCAGTAATGGGCGGTGTCGTAGGCTACTTTGGAGCTGATTTCGTAGTTCATCACGTAATCGACGATATCAACGATTTCACGGTCGAATTCCGGGCGAATGTTGTTGATTTGAGCTGACATTGGGTACGTTTCCTTATTGTTATTCGTAGAGGTTTACTGGCGCTTATCCAGCGCGACAAACTGGCGGTCTTCCGGTCCAACGTAATTGGCGGAAGGACGGATAATTTTGTTGTCCTGACGTTGTTCAATAATGTGCGCCGCCCAGCCGGTGACGCGGGCGATAACAAACAGTGGTGTGAACATCTCGGTGGGAACGCCCATCATGTTGTAGGAAACAGCGGAGAACCAGTCGAGATTGGGGAACATCTTTTTGCTCTCCCACATCACCGTTTCCAGGCGATCGGCGATGTTGTACATCTTCAGCGAGCCGCCTTCCTGCGAGAGCTGCTTCGCCACGTGTTTGATCACCTGATGACGCGGGTCGGCGATGGTATAAACCGGATGACCAAAACCAATGACCACTTCTTTGTTTTCCACCCGCTTGCGGATATCGACTTCGGCTTCGTCCGGCGTTTCGTAGCGTTGCTGGATCTCCAGCGACACTTCATTCGCCCCGCCGTGTTTTGGCCCGCGCAGTGCGCCAATCGCGCCAATAATCGCGGAATACATGTCAGAGCCAGTGCCCGCAATCACCCGGCTGGTAAAGGTGGAGGCGTTAAACTCGTGTTCGGCATACAGCACCAGCGAAATATGCATCGCCTTTTCCCAGCTTTGCGACGGCTTTTCGCCGTGCAGCAGATGCAGGAAGTGACCGCCGATGGAGTCGTCATCGGTTTCCGGCTGGATGCGTTCGCCGTTGTGGCTGTAGTGATACCAGTAGAGAAGAATCGAGCTAAGCGACGCCAGCAGTTTGTCGGCAATATCCCGCGCGCCGGAGACGGTATGCCCCTCTTTTTCCGGCAGTGTGCAGCCGAGCGCGGAAACCCCGGTGCGCATAACATCCATCGGGTGCGACGCCGCCGGTAAGGCTTCCAGCACGGTACGCACGTTAGCCGGTAAGCCACGCAGGGCTTTCAGTTTCGTTTTGTAAGCGGCGAGTTCGTCACGGGTCGGCAGTTTGCCGTGGATCAGCAGGTGCGCCACTTCTTCAAATTCGCAATGTTCCGCCAGATCAAGAATATCGTAGCCACGGTAATGCAAGTCATTGCCGCTTTTACCCACGGTGCAGAGCGCCGTATTGCCCGCCGGAACGCCGGAAAGTGCCACAGATTTTTTCGGTTTAATGACATGGGTACTGTTTTGCAGGATCGTTGTGTCGCTCATGTTGTCCTCGTCATTGTTATCATTTGTAGGGTCGGGATTGTTGTCGGATGCGACGCCATGCGTCTTATCCGACCTACAGTTCAGTTCACCTCGTAGGCCTGATAAGTCGCGTCAGCGGCGCATCAGGCATCGGTTGTCGGATGCGACGCCATGCGTCTTATCCGACCTACAGTTCAGTACACCCCGTAGGCCTGATAAGTCGCGTCAGCGGCGCATCAGGCATCGGTTGTCG